>CAZAGL010000230.1:0-4082 GCA_964484435.1 uncultured Caulobacteraceae bacterium | reverse complement strand
CCGCGGCGAGAATGCGGCCGATGGCGTGCTGATCATTGCGGATATTGTCGCGGATCGAGGCGCGGATGGCCCCGACCGCCGCGCCGATCAAATGGGCGTTCTGCACCGCCAGGCCGCGCCGCTCTGGTGTTTCCAGCAGCCGGCACAGGGCACCCGCCAGGCGCGTGATCAGCGGAAATTCATAGGTGGCCCCCAGGCCCTTCACGTCATGCGCGCGCGTGTGCAGCGCATCGAGTGAAACGGCGGCAAACTTTTCACTTTTCGTTTGGGCATAGGCCGCTTCCAGCTTGACGACCTCTTCTTCCATCCAGGTTCCGAACTCATTGCTGAGGGCCTGAAGGGCCGCTTCGGCGCGCGCGATGGCTTGCGCATCGAAAGCGGGAACTTTGGCGCGGGCAGGCTTGGCAGTCATCGACATCAGCAATTTCCTAAGAATCTTTGCTGAACATGTCCCAAGAGAGTGTACACATCGTTACCGCTCAAACCGAAAATTGCTCACGCAGGACCCGCTCATCGAGGGCGTAATCTTCATCAAACAGCATGGTCAGGGCGTTTTCGGCATCCTCATGGATGTCCACGCTGAGGACATCGCGTACTTCCAGATTATCTGCCGAGGCGCTGACGCCGCGCCGTTCTGGCTCCACCACATGAAATTGCACCTGGGAGGCGCAGGGTAAAAGCGCACCGCGCCAGCGCCTGGGGCGAAAGGCGCAGATCGGCGTCAAAGCCAGGAGGCGCGAGGCGATCGGCAGGATCGGCCCGTGCGCCGAAAGATTATAGGCCGTCGAGCCGGCCGGCGTGGCGATCAAAATGCCGTCGCAGGCCAGTTCGGCCATGCGCTCGCGCCCATCCACGAGGATGCGGATGCGCGCTGTCTGCGCCGTCTGGCGCAGCAAGGAGACCTCGTTGATGGCGCGGCGCTCTTCGATTTTGCCGTTCAGCATGTGCGCGCGCATCACCAGCGGGCGGATGACCACCGGCTCGGCGCGGGCCAACCGGTCCAGCAGATCCTCTTCGCGAAAATCGTTGAGCAGGAAGCCCACCGTGCCTTTGTTCATGCCGTAAACCGGCTTGGCATCGCTGAGGCGCCGGCGCAGCGTTTCCAGCATATGGCCATCCCCGCCCAGCACGATGATGATTTCGGCGCTGGCTTCGCCGCTATCGCCATAGCGCTCGCGCAGGGCTTGCAAGGCCCGCTGTGCCTCGGGGCGTTGGCTGGCTGTGAAGTGCAGGCGCATGCGCGCATCCCAAGGCTTGGTGGAGAGGTTTGACAGCGGCGCGCGCTGCCGCCACGTTTCCATTTAGTTTGGTAAAACACCAAGGAGCAAGTCATGGATGGAATAAGCCGCCCGGAGGCTGGCATTTCGGGCATGACCGCGGATGAGCGCGCCGCGCGCAAGGATTTGGCCGCGCTCTATCGCCTGGTGGCCCTGGAGGGCTGGGATGATCTGGTTTTTACCCATATCTCGATGCGCGTGCCGGGGCCGGAGCATCATTTCCTGATCAATCCCTATGGCCTCCTGTTCGAGGAGATCACCGCCTCCAGCCTCGTCAAGGTGGATTTGGAGGGCAAGATCGTGGCCCCCACCACGTATTACATCAATCCGGCCGGCTTCCTCATCCATTCGGCGATCCATGCCGCCCGCGCCGATGCCATGTGCGTCATGCATTTGCACACCGATCAGGGCGTGGCGGTCAGCGCGCAGGCGCGGGGCCTTTTGCCGATTTCCCAGACGGCGATGGCGATTTTGGGCGATCTTGCCTATCACGATTACGAGGGCATCGCGCTCGATCTCGATGAGCGCGAGCGCCTGGTCGCCGATCTTGGCAACAAAAATCTGATGCTGCTGCGCAATCACGGCACCTTGACCGTCGGGGAAAATGCCGCGGCCGCATTTTTGCGGATGTTTTTCCTGGAACGGGCCTGCAAGATGCAGACCTTGGCGATGGCTGGTGGGAAAGAACTTTTGGAATGCGACGGCGCGATGCAGGCCCGTGTCAGCACGCAAGCGAGCGCGGGCTTCCAGGCCGGTTTTGGGGCGGGGCTGGTTTGGCCGGGCTTGCTGCGCAAGCTGGATCGGCGCGCGCCCGGCTATGCGGATTAATCGCGGGCTATGTGACCGTCGCGCCGGCCGGCGCTTTCGCCGCGGCCTGGATCCCGGATCGGCCTGAACTGATCGTTTCCTCGGATCAGGGCGTGCGCGGGCGTTTTTACAACACCGCGAATAATCTCTATTTCGATGCCCCCGTTTCGGGCCATGTCTCTGTCGTCGGCTCGGGGCGCTATGAGATCAGCCCGGCGCGCCCATCCAGCGTGCGCGATGTGGGCGAGGCCCAGCTCAGCGTGAAGCTGGGCCGGCGTTTCGGGGCGGGGATTGTCGGGGCCATCGCGGCGGGGCCCAGCTGGCGCAATGATCTCGATCCCGATTGCTCCGGCTTTGGCGGGGAGGGCCGGATCCTGATCGGGGCCAGCCGCGGGCCGGCCTTTGTCGATGTGCAAGCGGGCGCGCGGGTGCAATCACGCGATTGCGCGCGGGCCTTTTATCAGGCCAGTTTGGGCTATCGGCCGGCCAAGAACTGGCTGGGCCTTGCCCAAGTTTTCGTGGACGATGATTTGCAAAGGGGATCGAACACCAAGGGGCAGTTTTCCTTGGTACGCACCAACAAAAAGGGCGTGGGCCTGCAGATCGGGGCCAGATTGGGCTTTGGCCGAGAGGCTGAACGCACCCTGGTGATCGGGGCCTGGCGCAGGCTGGGGCGGGCACCGCGCCGTGGCGGCGCGCCTCAAACCGGGAGCTGAAATGGCAAGGATCTGCGCCGATAGGCTGGTTTTTTAAAGGGTTTGGGCTTAGTTCCGAGTGGAACAAGGACATTTCGGGCGATGAGCAGGCAATGGCGGCGCTTTGGTTTCGCGGCGGCGGCGATCGGCGCGCTGGCTCTGATGGGCGGGCTGGCCGGCCTGAAAACCGTGTCGCAGGCCCTGAGCAATGCTCCAGGCCCTGGGGGCGATGCGAAGCGGGGCAATGGCGGCGTGCCTGTGGTGGAGGCCGGTCGCGTCAGCGTGGCGGCCTTTGCCGATGAGGTTCAGGCCTTGGGCACGGCGCAGGCCGTGGAATCGGTGGTTATCACCGCCAAGGTCACCGATACGATCCGGGCCCTGCGCTTTGATAGCGGTCAAAAAGTCGCCCGCGGCCAGGTTCTGGTCGAGCTTGATAGCGTCGAGCAGCAGGCCGATCTCAACGAGGCGCGCGCCCAGGCGCAGGCCGATGGGCGCGAACAAGCGCGCATTGCCGAATTGTTCGCGCAGGGCTTTGCCACCAAGGCCAGCCTGGAAGCGGCCCAAGCCGCGGCGGGGCGCTCGATCGCGCGCGTCGAGGCCTTGAGCGCGCGCATCAATGATCGCACCTTGCGCGCCCCGATCGCCGGGGTGCTGGGCCTGCGCAATGCCAGCGTGGGACAATTGGTCCAGCCCGGGACGCCCATCGTGACGCTGGATGATGTGCGCCAGATCAAGCTCGATTTCGAGGTGCCCGAAGCGCATCTGGCGCAGATGAAGCGCGGCATCACCTTGCAGGCCGAAACGGCCGCCTATCCCCAGCGCGTATTTGTGGGCCGCGTCGATCAGATCGACAGCCGCGTGGATGCGCGCACGCGCGCCGTGCGGGCCCGGGCCGTGCTGGACAATTCCGATGGCGCGCTCAAGCCCGGCATGCTGCTGACCGTGCGCCTGCAAACCAATGCGGTGCAGGCGCTGGCCGTGCCGGAAACAGCGGTGCTGGAACGCGCCGATGGCTCTTTGGTCTATCGTTTGAAACAACAGGGCGAAGATTGGCTGGCCGAACTCGTCCCGGTGCGGACGGGGCGGCGCGCCGGCGGCCGTGTCGAGGTGTTGAGCGGGCTGGCGGCCGGCGATTTCATCATTCTGGAGGGCGTGAACCGGGCCAAGCCGGGCCAGAGCGTGCGCATTGCCGCACCCTCAGCCCAGGATCAAGCCAGCCTCGGCCCTGCGCCCGCAGCCAAAGCCCCGTAGCAGGCTGCTGAAAAAGTCCCGCGGGTCGCGATGCGAGGCGATTTGCGGGCTG
>CAZAGL010000229.1:0-4088 GCA_964484435.1 uncultured Caulobacteraceae bacterium | reverse complement strand
AGAGCATCGTCAGCGAAATTTAAGTCGGATTTCGCTGGGTTCGATGCTCTGATTGTTTGATTTGGCGCATTTTCGAGCACAAAACCGCGACGACACTTTTGCCCGAAATGCGCCAGGGGCGTGCGGTAATGCGCTTGCAAAAGGTCTGGATCCTTGGCTCGGCCCGATGGGCCGACCAAGGAGGACGGCTCGAGTTTTGCGTCACAGCCGGGGGGGCGGTGATCGGGGATGGCTATGTTCGCGGGTCGGAATACTTGGATAGCCCGCAATGCTGGCAGGCGGGCCGATCTCGCTCGGGATAAGAGAAGGCTCCTCCGCATCGAGGGCACTTCCAATTGATAAGGATCAGCGTCGGAAAGAGCTTCAAGGGCATCAAAACTAGAAAGATCGGGCTCGCCAATGGAACATTGTGATTGAGCCAATCGCGCAGGGTGACACCCATTTCACCCGGCCAAGCACTTGCGCCGAGAAAAAGAATAGCCGCGCCATTGCCTATGGCCTGAACGATCTTGTTCGCCCGATAGAATGACCATCCCTGCATTTGCTCAAATTATTTTCCGTGCATGGCGGCCATCATATCGCCAGGCGCGATTGAGCGAAAGATCGACGCAGCCTCGTTCGCTGCGCATGGATGCCGACATCTTCGCCGCGGACGAGCGCGCGCCAGGCTTGCGAACGGGCCTTCATCGCTTCGGCGATCGGTCGCGATTGTGTGCGTGACCGGACGGCACCGGGGCTGACCTCGTGGCGGGTGTGTGATATGCTGTTAGGCATGCGTAAAGCTGAAGTCTTGTCCATTCTCCGCAGCAACGCCGCCGCCTTCAGGGCGATGGGCGTGGCCCATCTGGCGTTATTCGGCTCGGTGGCTCGTGATGAGACCAACGCGGACAGCGACATCGACTTCGTTATCGCCGGCCCACCGGAGCGACCAATTACGGTGTTGCGCATGGCGCAAGCGCAGGCGGCGCTGGAGCGTCTGTTGGGCCGCAAGGTCGATCTTATCGCCGCCCAGGGGCTCGACCAGGCACCAGAGATGCGCGCGCGGATCGCCGCCGATCTCACGCAGGCCTTCTGAAGCCTTGGCGACCAAGAACCCGCCGGGCGTGATCATCGCCGCCGCCCGCGCCCATATCACACGCATCCGTGGCTGGGTCGAGGGCATGGATGCCGACGCCTTCACCGCGGATGAGCGCACGCGCTATGCTTGCGAACGGGCCTTCATCGCTCTGGGCGAAGCGCTGAAAGACTTGTCCGTCAAGGTTGATCTCAACGCGCTTGTCTCGGGCGGCCCCTGGGTCGATCCGGTCCGGTTCCGGCACTTTTTGGCGCACGATTATGATGACCGCACGATCCCACCTTTGCTGTGGGACACGATTCGGTTTGATCTGCCGGAATTGGAGATTGCGTTGATCGCGGTGGAAGCGGCGTTGATCAGCCAGCAAGCTGGTGATCAAAACGCCCTCGCACACGATTCTTGATAGCCCTGCGGCAAGAAAGCATCTTGCATTTGGGGCCCGCCTCGGATATCAGCGCCGGCTCTATCCGATCCATGCAAGGCGCAATGCCATGAAGCAGCAAGGCCATCCCGATTACCATTTCATCAATGTGGTGATGACCGACGGGACCACCTATCAAACGCGGTCCACCTTCGGCCAGCCGGGGGCGACCTTGGCGCTGGACATCGATCCCAAGGTGCATCCTGCCTGGACGGGCGGCTCGCAGACCGTGCTGGATCGCGGCGGGCGTGTTTCGCGCTTCAACGAGAAGTTCAAAGGCTTTTTGGGCAAAAAGCCGGCCTGATCGGCCAAGAGCGCACGGCCTATTCGCCTTCGAAGGCCTGTTTCAGGCGCGAAAGCTGGGCCTGGACGCTGGTGATCGGCTGGCTGGCATCAGGATCCGCCTCGCCATAGATTTGATCATCCAGGCGGCCCACCCGCTCAAACAGGCTGTTGGCCCGCTGCATCAGCGCCAGCAGGGCATCGGGCATGGTGGTATCGACCGTGCGCAGGCTGGGCTCCCGGCGCGCCCGTGCGCCCATCCGATATTTTTCCTGCAAAGCGTCGCAAACCGGCAAATCGCCTTCGCGCAGCGCCCGCTGCACCAACAGCCAGGACGCCAGCTGCATCAGGCGCGTGGTTAGGCGCATGCTTTCGGCGGCATAGGTCAAAGCCGCATCGCGGCTTAGTTTTTTGCTGGCCGCGCGGCCGGGGCCATCCAGATAGCCGGCGGTTTCCTCCACCAGGCCCATGCCCTCGGTGAATGTGCGAATAAACAGTTCGGAACGGGCGAAATCGAGGATTCGCCGCTCCATTTCCGGGCCGGGTTGCAAGTTTGTGTTCATCGCCGATCGAGCCTGCAAAATCTGGGCCGCATCAGGCCCGCCCGCCAAACAGGGCATCCGCCGCCGAGCGATGCGAGCGTTTGGCCACCAATACGGCCTCGCAATCGGAGATATCTTGGCGCAGGCGTGCGATGCGTGCCTCCAATTCCTCGATCGACATCTGTTCCAAGGTGGGGACAACCTTTATCAGCGGGGATTGGTTTTCCTCTTCCATCATGGCATGGCCTCCAAAACGGGTGGGACTTCCAGCTTTAGCCTGACACGCGAACCCATTCGATCCGAGTCTCCTGCTATCCAAGTCTCTTGCGGATGGCGTGATCCACACCCTACAGAAAACCACAAACAATCGGAGCCGGGAATGACGAAAATGATGCACAGGGCCGTCCATCAGCGCGGTGGCCCTGTCAGCCTGGAAGAGGCCGCCATCTCCGTGCCCGGCCAAGGCGAAATCCTCATCAAGGTGGCCGCGGCCGGCCTCAACCGGCCGGATTTGCTGCAATTATCGGGCCTTTACCCGCCCCCGCCGGGCGCGCCCGAAACGCTTGGCCTGGAAGTGGCGGGTGAGGTGGCGGCCATCGGCCTCGGTGTGCAGCGCTGGAAGATCGGCGATCGCGTGGTCGCGCTGCTCGGTGGCGGCGGCTATGCCAGCTATGCTTTGGCCCCAGAGGGCTCGGCCTTGCCTTGGCCCGAGGGCCTGAGCGCCGCCGAGGCCGCGGCTTTGCCCGAAGGGGCCTTCACCGTCTGGGCCAATGTGTTCGAGGCGGGCGCGCTTGCGCCCGATGAGGCCATCTTGATCCATGGCGGGGCATCGGGCATCGGCACGCTGGCCATCCAAATGGCCAAGGCCCATGGCGCGCGGGTGTTTACCACCGTCGGCAGCCCGCAAAAGGCGGAATTGGCGCAGCGCCTGGGCGCGCAGCGGGCCATTGACTACAAGAACGAGGATTTCGAGGCGGTGATGGCCGGCTTTGGTGGTGCCGATGTGGTGCTGGACATGGTGGGCGGGAAATATGTCCAGAAAAACCTCGATCTGCTCTCGCCCGGTGGGCGCCTCGTTTACATCGCCTTTCTAGAAGGTGCCCGCGTGGAAATCGATCTCATGCGCCTCATGCTGAAGCGCCTGGTGCTGACCGGATCGACGCTGCGCGCCCGGCCAAATCCCGAAAAGGCCCGCCTGGCGGCCTGCGTGGAGCGCGTGGTTTGGCCCTGGATCGCCGCCGGGCAGGTCAAGCCGGTCATCGATCGCACCTTTCCCTTGGCGCAGGCCGATGCCGCCTTGGCCTATCTCCAGGGTGGCCAGCATGCCGGCAAAATCGTGTTGACCATGGACAGATAGGTTCAGCCGCGCCCGGTCGAGCCGAAACCGGCCTGGCCGCGCTCGGTTTCCTCCAGCATCGCCACCTCGTGCCATTGGCCGCGAATGACGGGCGCGACGATCATTTGGGCGATCCGCTCCCCGCGCGTGATCGCGAAGGCCTCCTGGCCCAGATTGATCAAAAGGATCTGCAATTCCCCGCGATAATCGGCATCGATGGTGCCCGGGCTGTTCAGGCAGGTGATGCCGTGGCGCAGCGCCAGCCCAGATCTTGGGCGCACTTGCGCCTCATAGCCTTGGGGCAAGGCGATGCACAAGCCCGTGGGGATCAGGGCGCGGGCCATGGGGTGCAGCACGATTGGGGCATTGGCGGGCAGAGCCGCGCGCAAATCCATGCCGGCCGCCCCGTGCGTTTCATAGGCCGGCGCGGGT
>CAZAGL010000228.1:0-4110 GCA_964484435.1 uncultured Caulobacteraceae bacterium | reverse complement strand
GGGGCTGGCGCGCGCGCCGCTTTGGAGGAGGCCGTGGCGCTATCCATGGCCTTTACCCTGCCGGCGGCGGCCGCCTTTCTCGTGGCACCTTATTGGATCATCGATGGCGTGTTCACGCGCGCGGCGTTTTCGGCGCAGAATGCCCGGGCCACGGCCGATGCGCTGTTTCATTACGGCTGGGGGGTGCCGGCCTTCGTGCTGGCCAAGATTTATGCGCCGGCTTTCTTTGCCCGGGAAAACACCAAGGGCCCCATGCACTTTGCCTTGATCTCGATGGCCATCAATATGGGCCTGGGGGCCTGCCTGTTCTTTGCGCTGCGGGCTTTGGGGCTGCCCGGCTTTGTGGGCCTCGCCATCGCCACCAGCTTTTCGGCGTGGGCCAATGTGGCCTTGATGATCCGCTCGCTCGCCAAGCGGGGCGAATATGATGTGCTGGGTGTCTTGCGCGGGCGCCTGCCGCGCGTTCTGGCCGCTGCTGCTGTGATGGGCTGGCTGGTTTGGCTGGCGCAGAGCCAGCGCGCGAGTTTGGAGCAATTGCTGGGCGGCAAGGAAATCGCCGTGATTTCAGCGGTCGGCCTTGGGGCTTTGGCCTATGCGGGCCTGGCCTTCGCCTTTCGCGCCGTGACCGTGCGGGAATTGCGATCCGCTTTGCGGCGCGAGCCGGGCCAAAGCGCGCCTGCCAGCTTCGATTCGTGACCGCAATCGCCGGCCCGCTTGCAAAACATTCGCCCGTGTCCGAACATCATCCCTCGGTTGAGCTTGCCTGGGAGTGCCGCATGCGGATTAATGGCGTATTTCTGGCGGCGCTGGCCAGCCTGGCCGTGCTGTTCACCAGCGTGGCGCACGCGGAATGGCTCAGAGCCGAAAGCCCGCATTTCGTGGTGTATGGTGATCTGCCGGATGCAGAGATCCGCAGCACGATCGATGCACTGGAAAAGTTCGATGCCGCTTTACGTTCGCTGAGTGAGATCGCTGAAGATAAGAATGCGCAAAAGCTCACGGTTTATATCGTCACCAAGTCGCAGTTGCGCGAAGTTTATCCCAAAATCCCCGATTCTATCTTGGGTGCATACAAATCTCGCCCGGATTTGACCGCGTTCGTAGCCACCAATGATGAAGTCGAGGAGAAGGTTTCGGTCAGTGGCGGCCGGATTACGCAAACCGTCACCTACCTGGCCGCCCGCTCGATCCTGCAGCACGAATACGCGCATCATTTCATGCTGCAATATTACCCTGGGGGCTATCCCAGATGGTTTATCGAGGGCTTTGCCGAGTATTTTTCCACGCTTGCCGTGAAGGATGGAAACATCGATCTGGGCGATTATTCGCTTGGGCGTGTTGTTAGCCTCCAAGATGGCCGCTGGACGCCCATGCGCACGATCATGGGACGCCTCGACAAGAAATACAGTGCAGATGTTGTCAACGATCTCTATGCCCAGGGCTGGCTGGCCGTGAGCTATTTCTACTCGACGGCCGATCGCCAGAAAACCTTGGGCAAATATCTGACGGCGCTCAGCATTGGCGAGAAGGATCTTGATAAAGTTATGCTCGAAAGCACGGGCATGACCTACGAACAATTCGATGTCGCCCTCAAGCAATACATGCGGGGCAAGATCGGCAAGCGGCAATTCCAGGGCTGGAAATATGTCGCCCCTGAAATTCGCGTCGGCCTGGTTCCGGCGGCACAGGCCAATAACCTGTTGCTCGATGCCCGAATCCGGCTCGAATCGTCGGATGATAAGGCCCAGCAGGAGCGGACCCTCGCCGACGTGCGAAAGCATCGGGCCGCCGATCCCAGCGATGGCTATGTGCAATTGTTGGCCGCGCGCGCCGAGATTGCGTTTGGCGATCGCGCCGCCGGGCGCGAGCTGGCCAATGCGGTGGCGCTGGCCCAGCCCGAAAATGCCGAGGCGCATTATTTGGTCGGCCTCAGTTTGATGGAGGAGGGTCGAAGGGATGAAAATCTTCGGGCCCAGAAGTTCAAAGAGGCGCGCCCGCATCTTGCCAGGGCGTTCAAGCGCGATCCCAACCATGTCGGCGCGCTATATCAGACGGGCCTCAGCCTGATGGAAACCGGGAACATGAACGAAAACACGGCCAATGTGTTCCTGCTGGCCCATCAACTGGCCCCGCAGGTGGGGGAGATCTCCATCAGCGCGGCCAGTGCGCTGGTCAGCCTCGGGAAACGGGAAGAGGCCATCGCCTTGCTTCAGCCGGTGGCCAATAATCCCCATGCCGGGAAATTGAGCGAGCAGGCCCAGGCCATGCTCGATGGCCTCCAGGGGGTGGTGCCTTCGGAGGGCGGTGCCGCGGCAGCGCCGGGCTGAACGGCGGGTGCAGGCTTATTGCGCCGACCAGGGCAAGGTGATGCGCAGGCCCTCCCCAGCGCCCGCGGTTTCCGCATCGGGCGCGGGCGGCGCGGTTTCGCCAAGGGCCCCTTGCGCGACCGCCTGCTTGGCGATGGGATTAACGGGATCGACCACCAGGGCTTTTTGGCTGATGCGCACCTCATATTGGGCCCCATCGGCCAGCGGCATGTAGACGGCGCTGCCAAATTCACGCTGGCTGAACGGGGCCCAATTGCCCAAAGAATGCGAAAGCGCCAAGACATCGATGCCCGGCCGCTCGATCAGCAGATCCTGGGCTGCGGCCGTGTTGCGCTGTTCGCCGCTGAGATGGCGGCCCCAAAGGCGTTGCAGCTCGAATTGGGTATCGAGGCCGAGAATATTGGCCCACGGCTTCCAGGCGATGATCCGGGCATCCATCTGCCATTGGTCGCCCGTCAGGGCATAGGTATGGGCGGGCCGGCCTGCCTCGGTTACGGTGACATCGAAGGCCCGCTCGCCGGTTTTGGTGATGGTGACATCGGCCACGGGCTGTTCCCAGGCCAAACGCGCATAGCTTTGGATATTGAGCGCCAGAAGGCTGATCGCGGCGGCGATGGCCAGGAAAAAGCCGCCGCCAGCCAGGCCGCGCACGGCCCTGAAAAACTTGCCGCGAAACAGCGAGCCGAACACCCCGATGAGCAGCAGCGCGCCGAGCAGCGCGGCCAAGCCAGGAACGATCCACCAAATGCCGGGCATAACCCCTCCCACGTCTATCCCTGCACGCATTTAGCGCAGAAAGGGCGCGCCGCGCCAGGGGGCAACGCTTGAGGTTTTCAACCTGAAGCGGGCACGCATTGCCCGACGCTTTCATGTGATTGGGCTCTATGTTATTTCTTACCATGATCACATCGATCAGAAGGGGAATGTCGTGTCCGATAGAGCCACGCTTTCGGCGAAGTTCCAGATTTCGATCCCCAAGGCCGTGCGCGATGCACGCCGATGGAGGGCCGGCCAGGAATTCGTGTTTATTCCCAAGGGGGCTGGAATTCTGCTGGTTCCTGTTCCCAGACAGGCTGATCTCTCGGGGATCGCGAAGGGTGCCGACCCCGAATGCAATCGCGATCGCCAAGACCGCTTTTGATGCGACTCGTCGATACATCCGCCTGGATCGAATGGCTGATTGGCTCCGCCACCGGAAACATCATTGCCTCGGAAATTCCAGCGCGCGGGGGCTGGCTCGTTCCGACGATTGTCCAGCTCGAGCTCGCAAAATGGCTTGCCCGTGAGGTTGACGAAGACAAAGCCGATCAGGTGATCGCCTTCACACAAACATGCATCCGCGTGCCTCTCGACACGAAAATCGCACTTTTGGCGGCTGAAGCCTGCGGCAAACATAAGCTACCGACGGCAGATGCAATCGTTTTCGCGACGGCGATGGAGCACGGTGCGAGCCTGCTGACCTGCGACGCTCATTTCGAGGGACTTTCCAACGTGCTTCTTGTTCCAAAGGTTCGAACATGAGCCTCGAAGAGAATGCGATGCCCATAGCGCATCACATTCCTGCCGAACCAGGCAGGCCGCCCCAATTCCCAGCGCATTTTCAACAATAGTGGTGTTGCGATTTTGTGTCCGAAAATACGCAGATTCTATCAATCGTTGCATAGTCCGTGAAATCCGGCGGGTTTTACGGACTATGCAATAGGAAAAGCCTGGTCGGTCATTTTGGGTGCCGCTCAGAGCGGATCCCGATTTGACTGAGTCAGGTCAAATCGGGTGAATCCGC
>CAZAGL010000227.1:699-4140 GCA_964484435.1 uncultured Caulobacteraceae bacterium | reverse complement strand
GATCAGGCCTTCGCGCAGGTGATCGCGGCCTGCGCGACCCCTGCTCCAGGGCGCGAGGGCACCTGGATCAATGCCGAGATCGAAGCCAGCTATAACCGGCTCCATGCTTTGGGGCATGCCCACAGCGTGGAATGCTGGCGCGGTGAGAATCTGGTTGGCGGATTGTATGGCGTGGCGATCGGGGCGGCTTTTTTCGGCGAAAGCATGTTTTCGCACGAGGCGCAGGCCAGCAAGATCGCGCTTGTGGCCCTGGCCGCGCGCCTGCGCGCCGGTGGCTTTCTGCTGCTCGATACCCAGTTTTGGACAACGCATTTGGCGCAGTTTCACGCCCAGGAAATCCCCCGCGCGCAATTTCGTGCGCTATTGGCCAAGGCGCTGGAGCAAGAGGGAGATTTCCACAGGCTCCTCGGCGATCTCACGCCGGCTCAATTCGCGCAGGAAATCACCCAGACATCATAGGCCGGGTGCTCCAGGGCGTGCAAAGCCGGGCTGGAGGCGAACATCCAGCCCTGGAAAATCGGCGCATCGCTCACGGGCGGCGCGCCTTCGCGCGGCTTTTCCGGCGGAATTTGCTTGATGACGAGATAAGCGGAGGTTTCCGGCGGGGTTTCTTCTGGGGGGCGCTGCTCGCAGGCCCGCACCACGATATTCAACGCGCCGAATTTGACCGGGCGGTTCAGCGGGGCCAAAAAATCACGAGCCTGCCCGCTGATCTTGTCCAGGCCACGCAGCCGGGCCGCTGAAGCCGCCTGCGCGGGCGAGGCCAAGGCCAACAGCACGCACCCGGCCAAAAACGCAGCGACAAATCTCACAATGGGCCACCCTTATTGACATCTTCTTCGGCTGGTTTCGCCGAAGAAGACGACGATTGTGAGGAGGCGGCAGAGCTAAACAGCGTCAACAAATCGACCGGGCTTTGCGTTTGGGCGATTTCCCCGCCGGTTTGCAGCAAATCGGTGGAGCCGCCCGGCTCGATCCCGACATAGGCCCCACCGAGAAGGCCATCCGAAGTGATCTTGGCCACCGAATCTTGCGGCACTTTGATTTTGGGATCCAGATTCAGCGTCACCTTGGCGAGATAGGTCGAGGGATCGAGGCCGATTCGGCTCACCGCGCCGATCTTGACGCCCGAAAGCCGCACATCCGAACCGACAGAAACACCATTCACCCGATCAAAACGCGCGATCAATTCATAGCCGCCCCGCGTGCTTTCCCCTGCCCCGGCGCGCGAAATGGCATAGCCCAAAAAGCCGATCGCCACCGCCAAAACCACCGCCCCAACCAGGGTTTCCGAACTTTGCTGTGCCATCACACTCCATCCTTGTTGGGCACCCACGCCTCATAGCCATCCATCGGCCGGGCCGGCTCTTTGCGAGCCAAGCTGCCAGGCGGATGATAAGCCAGCGCCGTGCCCGTCATATTCGCCTGATGCGGCTTTTCCCAGGCCTTGCGCGGCAAAGCGGTTTGGCTGGGCGGGGCCTCCACCAGATGGTGGAGCCAGCCGAACCAATCGGGCGGCACGCTGGAGGCCTCCGCGACCCCGGCATACAGCACATAGCGCCGCTTGCGCGGGCCCGAAAGCGCACGTTTTTCCTCGAAATAGGCATTGCCCGATTCATCCTTGCCGATGGCCAGGGCATGGCGGCGGATATCGAAAGAGGCACCGAGGGTGGAGCCATCCCACCATGTGAAAAACCGCTTCAGCACGCTGTGTTCGCTTCGCAAAAGGAGGGAAATGAGGCACGGAATCTGGGCGGACTATGGCCCATCGCCTTCGCAGCGTCCAGTGCCCACGCTTACTCCATATAGCGTTCCACAGGCGATTGCTTACTACATGTAGATTTCCGTCGCGACCCTCTTTAAGCTGGGTGATGCGAAGGATGCACGCCGATGGCCCAGATGACCTATTCTGATTTCGATTTCGAAGAAGAAGCCTTTACCGGTGCGCACAGCCCGCATTGCGCGGCCCCGGCCGGCTGGCCCCTGGCCTGCGCCCAAGCGGCCGTGGAAGCGGGCCTCGTGCATGGCACGGGGCAGGAAGCCTCCATCACTGACGCGCTGGGCGTTCTGGCGCGCGCCTTGGGCCGGTGGGCGCAAGATGCCGGCCTGGCCGAACCGAGCTTTGCTCACGAGATCGAGCGCCTGCTGCTGGCCCGCGCCATCGCCTTCTCCCCCAGCCTGAGCCGCGCGATTCTGGCCGGCCATGCCCCAAAGGCCTGCATTCTGGCGATGGCTTGGCCCCAGGCAAGCGAGGAAACCCTAAGCGCGCTGGAGAAAATCCATGCCGCCATGGCGCGCGGCACCAGCGTGGCGCTGAGCGGGGCGATCAGCGCCAAGGCGGCGGCGGCCTTGAGCACCAGCGCCGATTTACTCTGCCCCGATGGGCACGCGCCCCGCATGATGGCCTTTGCAAGCCCGCTGCCGGCCGCGTTCGGCCAGCTTGCTCCGCGCGCCCTCACCGACAATCTGCGGGCTTTTGTTGCCACCGAGTGCGATTGGAATGATCCCGATCTCGCCCAGGCGGCTAGCGCGGCATTGAGCGCGGGGGCCGATCCCGGCTGCGTGCTGGCCGTGCTCGGCGGCGATGGCGATCCGCTTGGCCTGCAAGAAACGCCGCCCAGCCTGCGCCTGGCCAGTACCGGCAAGGCCGCCTTGCGCACGCGGCGTCTGGCCTTGCGCGAGGGGGCGATCGATGTCGAAGGGCGCCAGCTTGCCCAATCCGATGGCGAGACCTGGACGGCCAGCATCAATCTCATGGCCTTCGCGCGCGATGATGCCGCTGGCCTGGCGGCCTGCGTCGAGGCCGTCGTCATCGCCTTGGAAGCGGCGCATTGCGCTGCCGCGTCGCCAAAGGCGGCCCCCGCCCAATTGGCCATCAATCTGGCGGGGCTGAGCGATCATCTTTTGGCACGCGGCCTGGCCTATGACAGCCAAGCCGGGCGCCGCGCCGCGCAAGGAATTTTGGCTTTGGTCAGCGCCGCCGCGATCGGCCAAAGCGCCAAATTGGCGCGCCAGGCATCGCCCCTTCCCGCAAAAGCCGCCTGGGAGGCCCCGTTCAAGCGCCTGCGCGAAGAAACCCAGGCCCTGGCCAAAGGCACGCTGTGTCCCCATGCGCGGCTGGCCTGGCTCATGCTCGAACAGCTCGGCCCGCGCCCCAAGGCCCTGCGCCATGCCGCCCTATTGGGCCTTGTCCCTGATGAGGAAACGGCCCGCCTGCTCGGGGTCAGCGCCTGTGGGATCGAGCCATCCCCGGGGCCTATCGCGGGGCTGGCCTGGCGCGCCGCCGCCTGCACGGCTTTGGTGGGCATGGGGCGCGGGGCCAGCCTCGACGCGCTCATGAGCCATGTTTACGGCCATCGCAGCCTGCAGGACGCGCCGTTCGTCACGCTGGAAGCCCTGCGCGAGCGCGGCCTGACCGAGCCGGCTTTGCTGGCCATCGAA
>CAZAGL010000227.1:0-689 GCA_964484435.1 uncultured Caulobacteraceae bacterium | reverse complement strand
TCGAAGAGGCCGTCGCGGATTGCCATGATATCCGCAGCGTCATCCACCCCGCCGTGCTGGGCCATTCCTATTGCGAGCAGGTGTTGAAGGCCCCCACCGATCTGCTGCGCGAGCGCCCGCGTGATCTCTTGGCCTGGCTGGGCTTTACCAGCGCCGAAATCCGCGCCGCGAACATGTATTGTTGCGGCACCATGGCCTTGAGCGATCGCAAGGATTTCACGCCCGCTGAGCGCGCCGTCTTCCTCACGAATCGCGAATTGGGCGCTTCGCCCCGTCTGGCGATGGCCGAGGCGCTGCGCCCCTTCCTTCTGGGAGCGATCAGCGCCAGATTGCCCATCGATTTGAAAGAGGCCCGCCGGTTCGAGGAATGGGCGGCAAAAGCCCGTGAGGCGGGCCTGACGCTGGCTTTGCTGGAACCCAAAATCCCCGCATTGGCCTTGGATGCCAAGCCGGCTTCGGCTCCAATCGCCGCGCCCAAAATGGCCGCCCCCCCGCCTGGCACCGCCCCGGAGCCGGCACGCCGGCGCCTGCCGGATCGCCGCAAGGGCTATATCCAAAAGGCCAGCGTGGGCGGCCATAAGGTGTATCTGCACACCGGGGAATATGAAGACGGGGCCCTTGGCGAAATCTTCATCGATATGCACAAAGAAGGCGCCGCGTTCCGTTCGCTGATGAACTCATTCGCCATT
>CAZAGL010000226.1:0-4188 GCA_964484435.1 uncultured Caulobacteraceae bacterium | reverse complement strand
TTCAAATCGGGTGGGTTCAATGGCCGGGCCACGGCCGCGGCGGCCCTGGAGCCGTTCAGCGAGGAAAAGGTCAATACGGTTGAAATCGGGGTCAAATCCAGCTGGCTGGCTAATCGCCTGGTTGGCAATGTCACCGGTTTTTACAACCAATACAGGGATTTCCAGGCCAGCGTGCCAGGCGTGGCCGAAGATGGCCTCACCGCCGTCAACAGCGTGTTCAATGCCGGGCGGCTGCGCCAGCTTGGCTTTGAGTTCGAGGGCATCGCCCGCCCGCTCGCGCATTTGGAATTCACCGGCTCGATCGGCTTTCTGGACGCGCAATACAGCCAATTCTTTGCCCGCCAGCGCGTGGGCGGGGTGTTTGTCGATGTCGATCTCTCCAACCGCATCCCGGCCTTTTCGCCGCGCTGGACGGCGCGGGCGGCGGGCGCTTACACCATCCCGACGCAAACCTTTGGGGATTTCAGCGTTCTGGTGCAGGGGGCCTATCGCGGCGATAGCTTCCTCACCGTCGAGACCGAGCAGGCCCCCTTGCTCAACCAGCCCAATTTCTGGCTGCTCGATGCCTTTTTCACCTGGAGGGCCCCGCAATCGCGCGTCAGCCTGACGGCTGGGGTCAAGAACATCACCGATGAGGTTTATGCGGTCGATTCCCAAAATTTCACCACCGTCGCCGGCATTCAGACCTTGTATTTCGCCCCGCCAAGGACTTGGAGTGTCACGGCCAATTTCAAATTCTGATGGGAGTGATCGTGGGCGAGGGGCAAGAACATTGGATCAACGCACCTGACGGCTTGGCGCTGTTCGTGCACGAATACCTGCCGCGGCCGCCGCAAACCGGGCTGCCGGTGTTGTGCCTGCACGGCTTGACGCGCAATTCCCGCGATTTTGAGCGCGTCGGCCCGCGCATCGCCGCCTTGGGCCGGCGTGTTCTGGCCATGGATGTGCGCGGGCGCGGCCGTTCCGATCGCGATGGCGATCCCAGCCATTATGCGCCGCCCGTTTATGTCCGCGATGCCCTCCACGTCCTCGACGCCCTGGATGTGGAGGAGGCCATCTGGATCGGCACCTCCATGGGCGGCATCATGACGATGATCGCCGCGGCCAGTGCCCCCCAGCGCGTCGCGGCCGCTTTGCTCAACGATGTCGGCCCGCAGCTCGATCCGGCCGGCCTGGTGCGCATCGGTGGCTATGTCGGCCATGGCGAGGTGTTTGCCGGCTGGGCCGAAGCCGTCGATGCCATCGCCGCCAGTCAGGGCCAGGCCTTTCCGCGCGCGCAACCCGGCTTCATGCGCGAGTTTGCCCACCGCCTGTGCCGGGAGCGGGCCGATGGGCGCGTGGAATTCGATTACGATCCGGCCATTGCCTTGCCGTTTCGCCAGCCCGGGGGGGCCGCCCCGATGGACATGACCCCCTTGTTCGATGCCCTGAATGAGGTGCCGCTTTTGGTGGTGCGTGGGGCGCTCAGCGATTTGCTGTCTGCGGATGGGCTGCGCTTCATGCAGGCGCGCAGGCCGGATCTGGAATGGGTGGAAGTGGCTGATATCGGCCATGCGCCGACGCTGGAAGAGCCAGCCGCCTGGGATGCCGTGCTGGATTTCCTGGCCCGCGCCCCGTAAGCGCTTTTTTCCGCCGTGAACCCTCGGGTAGGGTGGTGGCCAAGACCCTATGGGCGGCAACCAAGAGGTTGAGTGCACCGAAAGGTTCGATTTCGGGAAGACCGTCCCAAAGGGCCAAGAGCTTTCCTAAAGACCCAAAAATGGCATATATTGGTATCGGGAGAAGCCTCTCATGGCCAAGAGCACATCCATCACCCTCGGCGATCACTTCGCCGACTTCATCGACCAGCAAATCGAGCACGGGCGGTTCGGCACGGCCAGTGAGGTCGTGCGCGCCGGCTTGCGCCTCCTCGAAGAGCACGAGGCGAAGATGAAGGCCTTGCAGGACGCCCTGATCGCCGGCGAGCAATCTGGCCCACCGACCGAATTTGATAACGGCGCATTCCTCCAGAGAATGCGCGACAAGCATGTCCAGTAAGGGCCGCCCCTACAGACTCTCCCCGCTCGCGCAAGCCGATCTGGAGGAAATCTGGCTCTACACGTTCACGAAATGGTCGCTCGAACAGGCCGATTCCTATCTCGCGGGTTTCGTGGCAGCGTTTGAAGCCCTCGCAACGGGAATGAAGGCGGGGCGGCCAATCGATGTTCGCGACGGGTATTTCAAATACGCAATTGGATCCCATTTCGTGTTTTACCGCCAATCCGATTCCAGCCTCGATATCGTCCGAATCCTGCACCAACGCATGGATACTTCCGCCCAGCTTTGAAGCGCCTGGCAGGCTGTTGAAGAACTCTAGCGCGGCCAGGACGGCAAGGATTCCCTGCCTTCCCAAGGGGATGCGACCGAATCCGGCTAGATGTCACAGCGCCCTTTGAAACAATTCCTCGTATTGCGCCGGCCCAAATTTGCGGGCGTTGGAATTGGTGGCCAGATCCGAAACCGCATAATCGAGGCTGAGCGCGAGATGCTCCTGGCGCACGCCGATGGCGCGCAGATTGGGCGGGATGGCGATGCGCGCATTCAGATCGGCGATGGCCTGCGCCACATCCGCGCCGGCCGGGATTTCCATGGCCTTGCGCAGGCGGGCCAGCTTGTCTTCGGCATAGCCGACCAGCATGGCCAAAGCATGCGGCAGCAGGATCGCGTTCAGCGTGCCGTGATGCAGCTTCAAATCCGCCAGGCGGCCCAGCCCGTGGGAAAGCCCGTGCACCGCGCCCAGGCCTTTGACGAAGGCCAAAGCCCCTTGATAGCTGCCCATCATCACCTGCCAGCGCGCCTCGCGATCGCTGCCATCGGCCACGGCGCGGGCCAGCCAGCCCCGCGCGAACAGCCGCTCGATACCATCGAGGCCAATGGCCTCGGCGGGGGGATGGACCATGTTGGAGAGCACGGCCTCGATGCAATGGGTCAGCGCATCCATGCCGGTGGCGGCGGTCAAGGCCGGCGGCAGGTCGAGCGTCAATTCCGGATCGCAGATGGCCAAACTGGGGATGAGATGCGGGGAGATGAGGGTTTCCTTGCGCCCGTCATCCAAAATCACCATGGCCCCGACGCTGACTTCGCTGCCCGTGCCGGCCGTGGTCGGGATGGCGATCAGCGGCGGGATGGGGCCGATATGGCGGGTGCCGCGCTGGCTGGCCCCCAAGCGCGCCAGGGGCCCGTCATGGGTGATGACGAGGCCGGCCCCTTTGGCCAGATCGATGGGGGAGCCCCCACCCAAGGCGATCAGCCCGTCGCATTGGGCTGCGCGGTAAACATCGGCGGCCGCGCGGCAGGCCGCTTCGGAGGGATTGATCGGCGCGGTATCAAACACGGCCGCCACCCCGTTGGGCATGTGGCTGAGTATGATTTCGATCAAGCCCGCCGCCTTCAGCCCGGCATCGCTGATCAGCAAGGGACGCGCAATCTCAAGGCGGCGTAACGCCGCGCCCAAGCCCTTGACCGCCCCGAAATCGAATTGGCACGTCGTGAGATAATTCATGTTGGGCATGAGGCGCTCCTGGGGCGGATCAGGAATTGCGCGCGCCAGGGGAGCGGTCAAGCAATTTGCATCCGCGCGATGCATCCAAAGCCGCATGGCGCGGCATCTTCCCTTGGGTTAGAGATAAAGGGAGTGCAGGAGATGCGTATGGAAAAGTTCGCGGTTGCGGCGGCCATCGTCGTGGCGGGGGTGTTCACGCTGGGCTCGATCTTTCACTGGGGCGGCGATGGTACCCATTTTAGTTTTCATGGGGGCCGGGATGGCTTTTACATTGGCCCCGACGTGGCCGATGCCAAGCCGATCGCACGCGGCGCTGCCCAGGCCTATGCGGCAAATTCCTTGATCGTACGCAATGCGGCGGCGGTTTTGCACGTCATCCCCGAAGAGCGCAGCGATATTTCGATCAGCGTGACCGGGGGGGAGGCTTTGCCGGCTTTGTCCGTTGGCATTGCGGGCACGCAATTGGTGATCGATGGCGGCCTGCGTGGCCGTTCGCGCACCTGCGGCAAGGAAAATGACGTGTTTTTCGTGCATTGGCCGCGCTCACAGCGCGTCGTGCAGGCGCAAATGCCCGTCATCACGGCCCGCGTGCCCATGGATGTGCGCTTGGACGCGGATTGGGCGGTGCAATCGGATATCGGCCCTTC
>CAZAGL010000225.1:0-4230 GCA_964484435.1 uncultured Caulobacteraceae bacterium | reverse complement strand
CCACGCGCCCGCTGGCCCCGCAGCTCGGCGTGTTCGCTGCCGTGGCCATCGCCATGGATGTGCTAAGCATGTCCAGCTATGCGCTGGCGGGCGGGGCGCTCGCTCAGGCCATGAGCCGCCCGCTGGCCCGGCGCATCTTCTCGTGTTGCGTTGGCGCGTTGCTGTTGGCCGCTGCCTTCTTGATCCTGCGCCCGCACTGACGGATTTTAGGGTTTGGCGGGCTGCGGCGCGCGGCATTCCTTTTCGACGCGGCTGGCATTGGCCTGCAAAACCGCCATCAGTTCCAGGCCGTCGCTGGCGCTATAGCCTGCGCCTTGCAGTGCGGTCACGCCCGCCGCCAGCTTGGCCAAGGAATCCCCCTTGCCGTTCACGATCGGCCACAGGATGGGGAAAATGGCAAATTGCCGATCTGTCAGCCCATCGCGGGCGATTTTCAGCCCGCATTGGCATTCCTCGGGCTTGCCGCCCTCCTTGAGGCAGGCCGATTGGATCATGGAATCGATCTGCGCCTGGCTGAGCGGGGGCGGGGCCGCGAAGGCGGAACGCCCAGCCGCCGCCGCAATATCGAAAAGCAAAACGCCCAGCAAAACCAGTTTGCGCATGAATCGCCCTGTTCCGATGCAAGACCATCATCGCCGCAAAAGGCGGCATTGTGGTGGCCAAAGCCGCTTCTTGCCAATTCTCGCTATCTGGGTGGCATGCGGATGGCCCCATCGAGGCGCACGCATTCGCCGTTGAAATAAGGATTGCGCAGCATTTCCAGCGCCAAAGAGGCAAATTCCGGCGGATCCCCCAGCCGGGGCGGAAAGGGCACGGAAGCGCCCAAGGCGGCCTTCACCGCTTCGGGCGCGGCATTCATCAGCGGCGTGTTGAAAATGCCCGGCAAGATGGTGTTGACGCGGATGCCTTCGCTGGAAAGATCGCGGGCGATGGGCAATGTCATGCCCACCACCCCGCCTTTCGAGGCCGAATAGGCCGCCTGGCCGATCTGGCCATCCTGGGCCGCCACCGAGGCGGTGTTGACGATGGCCCCGCGCTCCCCCCCGGCCAGGGGCTCCAGGCGCAGCATGCCGGCCGCCGATTTGGCGATGCAGCGAAACGTGCCGATCAGATTGATCTGGATGATCATTTCAAAATGGCTGAGCGGGAAATGCTTCGGCTCGCCCGTGGTTTTGTCCCGGCTGGCGGTTTTGATGGCATTGCCGGTGCCCGCGCAATTGACGAGAATGCGCTCTTGGCCATGCGCGGCGCGCGCCTTGTCAAAGCCGGCATCGACGCTGGCCTCGCTCGTGACATCGACTTCGCAGGCGATCGCGCCAATCGCCTGGGCGACGGCATTGGCTGCCTCCAGATTGCGATCAAAGATGGCCACGCGCACGCCTTGCGCTGCGAGGGCCCGGGCGCTGGCCTCACCGAGGCCTGACGCTCCCCCAGTGACGATGGCGGAAATCGAAGCATTCAATTGCATGGGTTTGGCCTTTGTGAATTCGTGCCACTCTGCCCAATTGCAGGGGGCAAGCGCAAGCGGGCGGCTTCATTCCACGATGGGTGCTTTTGCCGGCGTGCGCATTTTGCTCTCGCGCCAGGTGATATAAACCGTCGAGGCGATGACGATGGCCGCCCCAAGGAGGCTGGCGAGATCGGGCCGCTCGGCGAACAGCACAAAGCCCATCGCCATGGCCAAAGGCAGGCGCACATAATCGATGAGGCCGAGTAAGGAGGCCTCCCCCGTGCCCAAAGCGCGCACATAGCAGCTTTGCGCGGCCAGGCCGAACACGCCCAAAAGGATCAGCAGCAGCAAATCCAGCCAGCCGGGCTGGATCCAGCCGAAAAACGCAAAGGGCGCGCCGGCCAGGGTGGTGAAGCCGTTGGTCCAGAGCACCAAAGTCAAGGTGGAATGATCGCGCGTCAGATCCTTGACGGTGACAATGGCCAGGCCAAAGAAAAAGGCGGCCGCCAGCGCCATCAAGCTGGCCAGCGAGAAGGTGGCGCTTTCGGGCCGGGTCATGATCAAGACGCCGACAAAGCCGATGGCCACGGCCACCCAGCGCCGCCAGCTCACCGGCTCTTTCAGCATCAAGGCGGCCAAGGCCACCACGAACAAGGTGCGCGAAAAGGACAGCGCCTGCGCCTGCGCCAAGGGCAAATGCGCGAAGGCATAAAAGCTGGCGAAAAAGCCCAGCGTGGAAAACAGGCAGCGCCACAGCACCTGAACCGGACGCTGGACGGCCCAGGCCTTGGCCCCGCCCATCAGCGCCACCGGGGTCAAGACGGCAAAGCCCGCCGCGGCCCGGAAAAACACCATTTGCGATTCCGCAAAGCCGTGCTGGGCCAGCACTTTCAGCAAGGCCGCCATGAAGGTGAAGCAGATGGCTGATGCCAGCATCCACAGCGCGCCGCGCGCATTGCCCGTTAAGCCAAGCGAGGCATTTGGCGTCATCAAACGCGCATCAGGGCCGCCGGCCCATTTGGGAGACCTGCTCCGCGGTGAGATCGAACAGGCGGCCTATCAGGCCGGGATCGCTGGGATCCCAAGAATGGCGCGGGCCGGAAAGCATGGCTCCATCCACCAGGATATGCGCCCCGGAGACAAAACGCGCCTCATCGCTGGCCAGATAGAGCACGGCATTGGCCACATCTTCGGGCGCATTGCCCTTCAGGGGTTGGGCCCCGCCGGCGCGCATGGCCACCAAGGCGGCCATCTGATCGGCCTGTTCGCGCGGGGCACCCATGGCCGCACCGAAAATGGAGGTGGCGATCAACCCCGGGCAGACGGCATTGACGCGGATACCATGGCGGCCCAGCTCGGCCGCCGCCAATTTGGTGGCGTGCAGCACCGCGCCCTTGGCGACGGAATACGAGAACGGGGCCCAGCCGGCGCTGAAGGCCGCCACCGATGCGGTGTTGACGATCGCGCCGCCGCCGCGCGCTTGCATCAGCGGCGCGGCATGGCGCATGCCGCATATCACCGAGCGCAACAGCAGCCCGATGGTGGCATCGAAGGCGGGGATGTCCAAGTCTTCCAGCGGCCCGGTGGCCCCCACCGCGCCGGCATTGTTGAACAGGATGTCCAGCCCGCCAAACTCACTGCGCGCGCGTTCCAGCAGGGCTTTGATCGCCGCCTCATCCGTCACGTCGCAGTTTTGATAAACCAGCCGGCCCGCAAAGCGCGCCTCCAGCGCCGCGCCTTTGCCATCTTGCACATCGCCGGCCACGATCTTGGCCCCTTCAGCCAAAAAGCGCTCCGTGCTGGCCAGGCCAATGCCCGATGCCGCCCCGGTGAGGACGGCGATCTTACCTTCCAGGCGCTGTGACATCTCACCCCCCGATGGTCACGACCAATTTGCCCTGGGCTTTGCGATCGCTCAGCGCGCGGATGGCCTCGGCACCGCGTTCGAGCGGGTAGGTCATGCTGATGCGCGGGCGGATTTTCCCTGCCCCATAAAGGGCGAACAATTCCAAGATGTTTTGCCCATTGCCGACCGGATCGCGGGCAACGAAAGCCCCCCAAAACACGCCGACAATCTGGCAGCTTTTCAACAAAGTGAGATTCAGCGGGATTTTGGGGATGCCGGCCGGGAAGCCGATGACCAGATAGCGCCCCTCCCAATTAATGGCCCGCAAGGCGGGCTCAGCGTAATCGCCGCCGACGGCATCATAGATGATATCGGCCCCGCCGCCGCAGGCCTGCTTCAGCTGTTCGGACAATTGGCGCTGCGCTTCCTTGTCCAAGGGCCCAATGGGATAAATGATGCCGTCATCGGCGCCGCAGGATTTGGCGAAATCGAGCTTCTCTTGGCTGGATACGGCGGCGATCACGCGCGCGCCCATGGCCTTGCCCAATTCCACCGCCGCGATTCCCACCCCGCCCGCCGCGCCGAGCACCAAGAGGGTTTCGCCTTGGGCGAGGCGGGCGCGGTTTTTCAGGGCATAATGGGAGGTGCCGTAGGTCATCAAGAAGGCGGCGGCCTCATCGAAGGGCATGGCATCGGGGATGGGGATGCAGCGCTGCGCCGGCACGGCGACCTGCTCGGCCAGGCCGCCCCAGCCGGTGGAGGCGAGCACGCGTTGGCCGATGGACAAGCCCGTCACGCCGGCCCCAATGGCGGCGATGGTTCCAGCCAATTCCCCACCCGGCGCGAAAGGCCGGCCGGGCTTGAACTGGTATTTATCCTCGATGATCAAAACATCGGGAAAATTCATACCGACGGCGCGGACCTGGATCAGCAC
>CAZAGL010000224.1:0-4234 GCA_964484435.1 uncultured Caulobacteraceae bacterium | reverse complement strand
TTCAGACACCCTCGGGGCGGCTCCTCAGACGCTCGTCGCAGCCCGAGGATCGCCCGGCCGTCTTCGCGGCGCAGTTCGCCCTGTCGCACGCCTGCTGGCTCTTGACCTACCCTCTGGCCGGGGCGCTGATGACCCTTGGCGGGGAGGTGGTGGCGCTGTGGGTGCTTGCCGTGATGACGGCGGGGGCGCTGGCCGTTGCGCTCAGGCAATGGCCATCTGATGACCCGCTCAAGATCGCGCATGAGCACCCCGACTTGTCCCCCGATCATCCCCATGTGCAGGGCGGGCACCGGCACGCCCACACCTTCACCATCGACGATCTGCACCCGTCCTGGCCGACCAGCGGCTGAATGTCAGACCGGCGCCAGTCGTCCGTCCGACAGGTGCAGCGCGCGGGGCGCGACGGCTTCGCGAAAGGCCGGGTCGTGGCTTACCAGCAGGACCGCCTGCGGCAGCGCGTTCACGATCTCCACCAGCCGCGCCCAGTTGTCCACATCGAGCGCGTTGGTGGGCTCGTCGAGCAGCAGCACCTCGGGCTCCATCGCAAGGACGGTGGCGAGCGTCACCAGCCGCTGCTGCCCGCCGGACAGGTGATGCGTGATCCGGTCGCGAAGCCGCATCAGGTCGAGCCGTTTCAGCACGTCGTCGACGATGGCCAGCGCCTCGTCCCGGGTCCGCCCGAGGTTCAGGGGGCCGAAGGCGATGTCCTCGGCCACCGTCGGGCAGAAAAGCTGATCGTCGGCATCCTGGAAGACGAGGCCGACACGGCGGCGGACCTCCTCGAAATCCGGCTCATCGCGGCGGGCCTCGCCGAAGACCCGGATCGTCCCGGCCGCGGGCGTTAAGAGGCCGACGATGAGTTTGAGCAAAGTCGACTTGCCCGCGCCGTTCGCCCCGGTGATCGACAGCCGCTCACATGCGCCAATCGACAGCGACGCCTCGCGCAGAACCGGAGCGGCGTTCGGGTAGGCGAAGTGGATGCCATCGAGCTCGATCAGGGCCATGGGCCGAAATCCAGCAGCAGGAGCATCGCCATCGCCGCCGCCGCGGCCAGCGCAAATCCCACGTCGACGCGCGAGGCCTCGAACCGGTGCAGCATCACGATCCGCCCCGAGAAGCCCCGGCATTTCATCGCACCAAGGATGCGTTCGGAGCGTTCGACCGCTCGCACCAGCATCATGCCCACCAGATAGCCGTAACTTCGATAGGTGTGCCAATTGGTGCCGGGGCGGAATCCGCGCACCTTCATCGCGGTCCTCAGACGCAGGTATTCCTCGCGCAGGGTGCCGATGTAGCGGATCGAAAACATCAGCAGATGGACCAGTCGTTCCGGCATCTTCAGCGCATGAAGCGCGTGGCCAAGCGTCACCGGCTCCATCGTGCCCACCAAGACCAGCAGCGCCAGAACCACGGTATTCGCAGTCAGGGCGATCTCCACGGCGCGAAGGACACCCTGCCAACTCGCGGTGAAACCCCAGAGCGTGAAGATGGGATCGCCGGGTACGGTGAAGGGTAGTAGGACCAGCATGAAGAGGATGAAGCTGTCCATCGCCGCCATCCGCCTGAGCGTGCGTTTGATGGGCAGACGCGAGGCCAGGAGCAGCGTGATGGAAAGCGCGAAGGCGAGCGCGAGGACCTCGATCCGGGCGCAGGCCACGACCACGACGGAATAAACAGCGGCCACGACGATACGCGCGCGCGGGTCGACCCCGCCAAGCCAGCCCGGCACATCGCCGTTCGGCCCAAGTGCGGCAGCCTGTGGCGTGAGAATCGTCGCCAAGGGTCAGGACGCCAGCTTGCGGCGTGCCGCCAGATAGAACCCGAGGCCGAAGAGATCGACGATATAGCCGATCCCGCCCAGGATCGTCTGGAAATCGTTGTGATTCTTGTAGGCCGTGATCTCCTGGCGCAGCGGGCGCATTTCTGCACGCACGATGTCCGCTATGGCGGCACGTTCCTCATCGGTCAGCGAAGCGACCGTGATCCCGCCGTCTACCGGTGCTTCCGGGTCGGCTTCGGACACCGCTTCGGTGGCCGGTGCGGCGATACCCATGATCGCGGCGACCTCTTCGGCAGGCATCGTCATCTCGGCCACGTGTCCCGCGCCCAGATCGGCGCGGAAGACATGGGTGACGGCCTCGGTGGGGGTATAGAGGAAGAAACCGTCCTCATCCGTCAAGGCCTCGCCCAGCTTGTTGCCGTCGGCGTCAAAGACCTCCACCATCTGGCCGGTCGCCATCTCGCCGTTCGAAAACCCGATTTCCCCCTCGATGTCGCTTCCGGCCGGAAAGACCGAGGAGATGACGTTGTGGGCCCCGGCAGCGAGCGGCAGGGCGACAAGAGGCAGACAGAGCAGCAGCGCGCGGATCATGCCTTGGCTCCTTTCATCGTCGTGAAAAGGTCCGGCTTGACCTGACGGGCGAGCGTGACGGCGGCCGCCGCAAGCAGCGCCTCGATGATCATCACCGGGATATGGGCGAAGAACACGAACTGCGCGGCCGGCACGAATTCGTCGCCGGACAGCACCAGTGACACCGCGACCAGCAACGTCGTTGCCGCGATGGCGAACGCCCCGCCGATCCCGGCCCAGACCGCGCCCATCAAAGTGTTCCATCCCGGATGATCACATTTCCCCTCGGCGATCTGCCCTGTTCATGGCAAGATCGGTTTTGAGGGAGCTTCGGGACGGGGGACAGCCATGTTGATCCATCTTCACAAGCAGGCAACGACGACACCCAGGGTGCGTGCGGCGATCCAGGCGAGCGATGAGCCGGGGCCGGTGCTGGCCGAGCGGTTCGGTGTGACGCCGCAGACGATCTACAAATGGCGCAAGCGCGACAGCGTGCATGACCGCAGCCACACGCCACACCGCCTGCAGACCACCCTGACGCCGGCGCAGGAGGCCGTGGCCGTGGCGCTGCGCAAGACGCTGCTGGTTTCGCTCGACGATCTGCTGGCGGTGGTGCGGGAGTTCCTGAATCCGGATGTCTCGCGCTCGGGCCTGGACCGTTGCCTGCGCCGGCATGGCGTCGGCAACCTGCGCGATCTTCAGGCCAAGGCGGCGCGGCCGAAACACGGCGACTTCAAGGCCTACGAGCCTGGCTACATCCATATCGACGTGAAGTATCTGCCTCAGATGGCTCATGAAACCTCGCGGCGTTACCTGTTCGTCGCCATCGACCGTGCGACCCGCTGGGTCTTCATCCGTATCTTCAAGGCAAAGACCGCGGCCAACGCCCGACGTTTCCTGCGCGACCTGGAGCGCGCCTGCCCGATCCACATCCGCACCATTCTCACGGATAACGGAAAAGAGTTCACCGATCGCCTGTTCGGCCTGCGCAAGCGCTCCGCGACGGGCGAGCATGAGTTCGACAAGCTCTGCGCCGAACTGGGCATCGAGCATCGCCTGACCCCGCCCAAGTCCCCCCAGACCAACGGCATGGTCGAGCGCTTCAACGGGCGGATCGAGGAGGTGCTGCAAAGCCACCATTTTCGGTCGGGCGAGGAACTGGAGACGACGCTGCACCGCTATGTCTGGCTCTACAACCAGCAGCTCCCGCAGTCAGCCTTGGGCAGCAAGACGCCCTTGCAGGCGATGAAGGATTGGCACAAACTCAAACCAGAGCTGTTCAGGAAACAGCCATACTACCTGCCGGGATGTGACAGGCCGTCAGTCCCGGCTGATGCTCCGGAGCCCGCATCCCGCTGACGGCGGCGCGGGTCAAGCATCATGGCAGCGCGCGGACGCTCGCCCAGTTCATGGCGCTCGCCGAACGATAAACGCCACGGGCCGCAAAGCGCCCTGCGGCAGTTTGTCTGCTAAGCGTGAGCAGGGGTCGCCCCCGACCTTGCCTCTCGCAGAATACAATGTGAAAGCACAAGCCATGCAGCCGCCTAGAGGCCCACCGCACGTGTAGCGAAATGTCCGGCGAGTTCAGGCGGAACAAGCCCCGTCAGCGCCGCCGGCGCGGGGACAATGAACATCATCCCCGCAAGGGCAACGCTGCCAAGCCCCACCCAGAGGCCTCTTGGCCGCCCAACGACCAGCGCTAAGATGGTGCCAAGGGTGATCGCTGAGCAGCCGATCCACCAAGCCTGCCGGAACACAAGATCGCCGGCCGCCGAGCCCGGCGGTTCTGGCGCCAGGCCGAAAGAAGGGACCAGCGCAAACGCCGCAAATCCTGCAGCGCCCCAAAGCGCGGCATGTCCGGCACCGGGCACATATCCGCGGCGC
>CAZAGL010000223.1:0-4248 GCA_964484435.1 uncultured Caulobacteraceae bacterium | reverse complement strand
CCAACTACTTCAGTTCTTGCGGATATGATCCATATTGATCGGAATATGCTCTAATAGATTAGACCCGTTCTTGTCCGAAAACCGCGCAACACTTTTCGGGAACGGGTCTAGGCCAACCCAAACAGCCGCAGCGCCAGGGCCGTCTGGCAGCCAAAGCCGACCACGAAGGCCAAGGTCCGCACCAGGGGAATGGCGAACAGAAACGCCACATAATGCACGATGCGCGCGCCGAAATAGACGGCCATGGCCAGGGCCGTCATCGCATTGCCCAGCCCAAACAGGTGCACCATGAGGGCCAAAGGCGCGATCACCACCAGATTTTCCACGGCATTGGCGTGCGCCCGCTTGGCCCGCAGCGCCCATGCGGCGTTGTGCGGGTGCGCCGCCACCGGATCCCAAAGCGCGGCAATCGGCCCCAATTGCAGGATCAATTGCAGGATATACGGCACCCACAGCAGGCCCGTCAGCGCCGTTACGGCGCAGAGCCAAAACAATTCCGGTGTGGCTTGCAGCGACATCTTGTTCCCCTGAAACGCGGTGCGCAGGGCCCCATGCGCCGCAAAACACGGATGGCTTGATCCACAGCAATCCAACCGAGGCCAGGGCAGATCACTCCCTCGCAATGAGGAAGTCCAGCCCAAAATTGGGCGAGTCCGGCGATTTCTTGCCTATTTCGCAAAATTGGGCGGCAGGATTTCCGCGATCAACATCGTCACCGGGCACCCGCGCACATGCGTGGGGCGCTGATCAGCCATCGCTTGCGCTGGCCCCGAGGCCCATGGCGGTAGACAGGCGCGCATAGGCCCCGGCGGCTTCCGCCAGGGCACCGGCCAAGGCGGCGCGCGACTCGAACATGACCTGCTCGGCTTCCAGCACGTCCTGCAAGGGAGAAAGGCCGGAATCATAGCGGGCGCGGGCCAGGCCCGCTTGCTCGGCCGCGGCGGCCAAAGCGGCGTCTTGCGCAGCGGCTCTGGCTGCGCTTTCGATGCCGGTGATCAGTTCACGTTCCACCTGGCTCAAGGCATCTTCGGCGGCGTTGCGGTATTCCAGGGCGGCGCGTTCCAGCCGGGCATCGGCGCCGGCGCGCGCGCCTTCCAGCCTGCCGAAGGTCAAAAGCGGGGCCGCGAGCGATCCCGCCACATTGTAAAGCCCGCCATTGGCGGTGAAGGGGGTTTCGGGATCATTCCATTGCACGCCGATAACCCCCGAAAGCGTCAGCTTGGGGAAAAAGTCGCGGCGGGCGGCCTGCGCATCCCAGCCGGCGGCGCGCATTTGCTGTTCGGCAGCGCGCAGATCGGGCCGGCGGGCGATCACCTCCAGCGGGGCCAGCAGGCTGGCGCGCAGATCGGCGCGGGGCGGCGGATGCGGTGCATCGAGAGCGGCGCGCAGCGAACCGGGCGGCTTGCCCAGCAAGGCTTCGAGGCCAAGGCGGGCCTCGGCCGTCGCCTGGCGGGCAGCAGCCTGGGCCGCCTGTGCCCGCGCCAGCGCGCCTTGCGCCCGCGCCAGATCGAAGGCCGAGACCAGCCCCGCGTGTTCGCGCGCGTGGATCAGATCGTGTTCTTCCTGCAGCGCCCGCACGGTTTCTTCGGCGGCGGCGAGGCGCATCTGCGCCTCACGCATGGAAAAATAGAGCAAGGCGGCGGTGAGCCTGGAATCGAGCCGGGCCTGCGCCAAATCGAAAGCGGCCCCTTCGGCCCGTGCCCGCGCCGATTTGGCGCGCGTGCGGTTGGCCCCGAAAAAATCGGGATCCCAAAGGGCGGAGGCGGTGATGTTGGCGTTGCGGGCCCGGGCAAATACCCCGCCATCGCCGTTGCGGCGGCTGGAGCCATTGGCCGCCCCGCTGAGTTCCGGGGCCAAACGGGAGCGCGCGCTTTTGAGGCCGGCGCGGGCTTCGTCCAGCCGGGTTTGCGCGATGGCGACCTCGTCATTGGTGCCGGCCGCCTCCATGAAGGTGTCGAGCAGCGGATCATCGAAGGCGCGCCACCAGGCCTCTTCGACCGCGCCGGAAGAGAGCGGGGAAGCGGCCAAATCCCAGCCCGCCGGCACGGGTCGCGGCTCGGGGATAGGCGGGGTCGCGCAGGCACCGAGCGCTGCCGCGGCCAGGAACAGCGCGTGCGTTCTCATGGGCGCGAACCCGCCGGCTGGGCCGCGAGGGGCAGAGGGCTGCCCTCGATGGCCACATCCATGCGCTGGCCGATAAAGGCCGGGCCCTTGGCCGGATCGAAGGCATAGATGGCCTCGATCACCCGGCTATCCACCCGCTCGCTGCCGCCAGCCAATGCGCGTTTTTCCACGATCTGCGGCTCAAAGCGCACGAAACGCAACGGGATGGGGGCCTGCGCCGCGCCGCGCAAGGTTCCCATGCCGGGTGCTCCGGGCCGCAGGCGCGCAATATCGGCCTCATCGATTTCCACCCGCACATGCAGGACTTCGCCCGCCCCCAACGTGATCAGCGGCTCGGCGGCAAGGCCGGCACTGGCAAACTCTCCCGGCCGGGCATTGACCCGCCAGATCTTGCCGGCGATCGGCGCGCGCACCGTCAGCCGATCCAGATCGGTCGCCACCACTTGCATTTGGGCTTGGGCCAGCCGCGCGGCTGCCTCAGCCTGCTGTGCGCCGGCCTCGGCGGCGCGCACGCCAAAGCGGCGGCGCTCCAGCTCATCCTGGCTGATGGCGCGGGGATCCTTCACCGCTTCAAACAGGCTGAGGCGCTGGCGCTCATCTTCCAGGCGCACTTGCGCGCCGGCGAGGGCGGCCTGAGCCTGATCGGCGCTGGCCTTGGCGGCCGCCAGCTGGGCCTTGAGCGCGCGCGAATCCAACGAAAACAGCGGCGCGCCGGCTTGGACGCGATCGCCCGCCTGCACATGCACGGCGCGCACGACGCCGGAAATTTCCGAGGCGATGGCGATCACCTCGCTGGAGGGCTCCACGACGCCAAGGCCGGCCACGGCGGAGGCAAAGGGGGAAGCGGGCGGGGCGAGCAAGGGCTCTGTTTGGGCCCGGCCGGGCCGCAGGGACGCAACGATTGCAAAGCCAAACAGGCCAATGGCCAAGGCCGGCAAGGCGAAACGGATGAGGCGGTTAGTGGGCATGGCTTCCCTCGGTGTGTGTTTGGGTGATGCGATCGCCGACGATCCGGCCATCCTCCATGGCGAGAATGCGATCCGCGTAGCGGTAGATGCGGTTGTCATGCGTCACCACCAGCACGGCGCGATTGGCGTCGGCGGCGGCTTGGCGCAGCAAGTCCATCACATGCTGGCCGGTTTCGGCATCGAGCGCGGCGGTCGGCTCGTCGCACACCACCAGGCAGGGGCGGTGCACGATGGCCCGGGCGATGGCCACCCGCTGCTGCTGGCCGCCGGAAAGCTGGCGCGGCAATTTGCGCAGATGCGGGCCCATGCCCAGCCCCTCCAGAATCTCGGCGGCTTGAAGCGAAGCCGCCTGCAGGCTGTGCCCGGCCGCGACCAAGGGGATGGCCGCGTTCTCGGCGGCGGTGAGCGCCGGCAGGAGATTATACTGCTGAAAAATGAAGCCGATATGGGTGCGGCGAAACAGCACTTTGGGCCCGTCGCGCATGCCGGTGATCATCCGGCCGAGCACCTCCACCTGCCCGGATGTCGGCCGCAAAGTGCCAGACAGGATCGAGAGCAAAGTGGTTTTGCCGCAACCCGACGGGCCGACCAGCATGGTCAACTTGCCCAGCTCGATCTCCAGATCCACCCCGTGCAGCACGCGCGTGGAAACACCATCGGCCTTGAATTCCATGATGATCTGACGTGCGCTGACGGCGATGGTCATGGCGGTTAGCCTCGAAACACGATGGCGGGATCGATGCGGAACACCTTTTGCAGGCTGCCGATCACCGAAATCAACACGATCAGCCCCACCACCACAGCACTGCCGGCGATCACCTGCCAGCGCAGGTAAAAGCCCTCCAAGGCCGCCGCATTTTCCCCAACCAGCGCGAAGAACAGCGCACAGGCCCCAATGCCCAAGGCATAGCCCAAGGCCCCAACCAATGCCGATTGCAACAGGACCATCCCGGCGATCTGCGTATTGGTGGCCCCGATGGCCTTCAGGGCCCCGAATTGGCGCAGGTTTTCGATGACGAAGAGATAGAAGGTCTGCGCCGTGATGGCCGCGCCCACCACGAAGCCGAGCATGACCGTGATGCCAAAATTCACCGGAATGCCGGTTCGCGTCAGGTAATAGAGCACGCTGCGCCAACCGAACTGATCCCAGGTCAAG
>CAZAGL010000222.1:0-4260 GCA_964484435.1 uncultured Caulobacteraceae bacterium | reverse complement strand
GTGGGCCCGAAGCGGTTCTTCACGGCGCGCAAAATGCGATAGGGCATGGCGCGCTCCCCCTCGAAATAGATGACGGCATCCACCAGATGCTCCACCACCCGGGGGCCGGCGATCTGGCCATCCTTGGTGACATGGCCCACCAGCACGATGGCCGTCTGCCGCTGCTTGGCAAAGCGCACCAGCTCATGCACGCAAGAGCGCACCTGCAGCACCGAGCCCGGTGCCGCATCCACGCCATCGGCCCACAAAGTCTGGATGGAATCGATGATGGCCAGATCCGGCTTGAGGGCTTTCAGCCCCTCTAAAATCTTGCGCAGATCGGTCTCGGCGGCCAGCTCCACCGGGGCATGGGCCAGGCCCAGCCGACGGGCCCGATCCTGCACCTGGGCCTGGGCCTCCTCGCCCGTGATGTAAGCGACACTCGCCCCGCGCAGGGCGCTGGAAGCCGCCACCTGGAGCAGCAAAGTCGATTTGCCAACGCCCGGATCGCCGCCGATCAACATGGCCGAAGAGGGCACGATGCCGCCCCCGCTCACGCGGTCGAACTCTTCGATGCCGCTGATCAGGCGCGGCGGGGGCAAGCCTTGCGCGCCCAGGCTGGCGAAGGCCAGCTTATCCTTGCCGCGCGGGCTGGCCTTGGCCGCCAGGCCCGAGCCGGGAACCGATCCGCCCAATACCTCTTCGACCAGGCTGTTCCAGGCCCCGCACGCTTCGCAGCGCCCCGCCCATTTGGCGCTGACGCTGCCGCACGATTGGCAGAAAAAGGCGGTATCGGGCTTGGCCATGCACCGTTCTAGACTGCTTCGCGGCCCAGCGCGAGCCGCCCCGCTCCAAGGGCTCGCGCGTTAGCTGATCGCCGCGATCGGCCCGTTGGAGCGGCCATGCACGAACTGATCGACCCGCGCATCGCCCGATTGCATCACCTGCCCCGCGGGCCCGCGCCAGATGATCCGCCCCTCATGGATCATGGCGATTTCATCGGCGATGCGCGCGGCGCTGGCCATGTCATGCGTGATGGAGATCGCGGCAAGGCCCAATTCCTTGACCATTTCCACGATCAAATCATTGATGGCATCGGCGGTGATCGGATCAAGCCCGGTTGTCGGCTCATCAAAAAACAGAATTTCCGGGCGCGAAATGATGGCCCGCGCCAAAGCCACCCGCTTTTGCATGCCGCCGGACAGCTCGACCGGGAATTTATCGGCATGTTCGGGGCCAAGGCGCACGCGCTTCATGGTTTCGATGGCCAATTGGCGCGCCTCTTTGCGCTTGTGCTTTTGGGCATAGAGCGGGCGAAACGCCACATTCTCCCAGATGCGCAGGCTGTCGAACAGCGCACCGCCCTGGAACAGCATCCCGAACCGGGCATTCACCGCCTGGCGCGCCCGGCCCCGCAGGGTCGTGACATCGCGCCCATCCACCCAGACGCTGCCGAAATCGGGGCGCAGCAAGCCCAAGGCGCATTTGAGCATCACCGATTTGCCAACGCCCGATCCGCCGATCACCACCAAGGAATGCCCCGGCGCCACATCCAAATCGATGCCGCGCAGCACGGCCTTGCCGCCCAGCGTTTTGTGGACATCGGCAAGGCGCAGCAGCGCCGCGGGGGCAACCGGGGCGCTCATAGCGGCCACAAGGAGGTGATGACATAATTGCTGGCCAGGATCAGCACCGTAGCGCTGACCACCGCATAGGTGGCGGCACGGCCCACGCCCAAAGCCCCCCTCGAAGAGCGAAAGCCGTGATAGGCCCCCATCAGGGCGATCAAAATGCCAAACACGCCGGCCTTGACAAGCCCGATGATCACATCCTCGGCGCGCAAGAAATCCAAAGTATTGCGCAAATAAATTGCCCCATTGAAGCCCAAGCTGTTCACCGAAACCAGATAGCCGCCCATGATGCCGATGATATCGGCCACGATCACCAGCAAAGGCAGGCACAGCGTCACGGCAATCAAACGCGGCGCGATCAGAAAGCGGAAGGGATCGGTCGATAAGGTGGTCATAGCATCGATCTGTTCCGTCACGCGCATGGTGCCGATCTCGGCGGCGATCCCGCCACTGACGCGACCGGCCAGCATCAAGCCGGCCAGAACCGGCCCCAATTCGCGCGAAATGCCCAAGGCCACGATATTGGGAACGAATTGCTCGGCGTTGAAACGCGCGCCCCCGGTGAAAATGTTGACCGCCAGCGCCCCGCCGATAAAGATCGCCGTTAGGCCGATAACCGGCAAAGAGGCGTAACCCAGCCGCACCAATTGGCGCAGCACCTGGCTGAAAAACCAAGGCGGGCGCAAGGCCGCCGCCAGCGCCTGGGCGGAAAATATCGCCGCGGCCCCCATTTCCCGCAAAATGGCCAAAGTCGCGCGGCCCAGCGGCGTAACGATGATCATGCGATGATCCGCGTTTGCGAGCTGGCCGCCGCCGCCCCCAGGCTGGTCAAGACTTCATACGGAATGGTCGCGCCGAGCGCGGCCAGTTCCACCGCGTTCAAATTCTGGCCCAGAATTTCCACCATCGCGCCCACCCGCGCGCGCGCGCCGGCCGCCGTCACATCCAGAATGGTCAAATCCATGGAAACGCGTCCCCGTATCGGGCAGATCACCCCATCCAGCGCCCCATACCCCCGGTTGGACATGCTCCGCAAGAAGCCATCGGCATAACCCATGGCGATTGTCGCCAAAATTGCAGGCTTTTTGCACACATAACTGGCCCCATAGCCCACGCTTTGCCCCGCTTCCACCTTGCGGATCTGCAGGATCGGCGCGCTTGCGCTCATGGCCGGGGCCAGGCGGGGCATGGGCTGATCACTACCCCAATGCCCAAAGAGCGCGAGGCCCGGGCGCACCAGATCGTGGTGATAATCGGGGCCGAGAGCCAAGCCGGCGCTGGCCGCCAGGCTCGTTTGCGCGCCGGGAAACCGTGCCGCGCCCTCGGCGAATTGGGCCAATTGGCGCGCATTCATGGGCGATGAGCTGTCATCGGCGCAGGCCAGATGGCTCATCACCAAGGCCGGTGCATGCTGACTGACCAAATGCGCCGCCTCGGCCCAATCGGCGGGCGCGAGGCCCAAACGGTTCATGCCGGTATCCAAATGCAAGGCGAAGGGCCCCAGATTGCCCCACATCGCCACATCCTCCAGCGTATTGAGCACCGGCTGAAGCCCTGCCGCCCGCTGGGCCGCCGGCTGGCCTTCCAGGCCGTTCAGCACCCAGATCCGCGGCCCCGGCCCCAGCGCCGCGCGCGCGGCCTGCCCCTCGGCGAGGCTGGCCACAAAGAAATCCTGGCAGCCGGCCCGCGCCAAAGCCAAGGCAATGGGCACCAGCCCGTGCCCATAGGCATCGGCCTTGATGGCCGCGCCGGCCTGCGCCCGCTTTGCCAATTGCGCGATTGTTCGCCAGTTCTCGGCAATCGCCCCGCACGAAATCATGACCCGCGCGCAGCGCCGCGGCTCAGTGCAGAATGTTTGGGGTGCGCGTGGCGAGGTTTCCAAAGCGGGTATAACGCCCTTCATAATGCAATTTCACTTTGCCGATCGGCCCATGGCGCTGCTTGCCAATAATCACTTCGGCCTGGTTTTGCACCTCACTCATCTGGCGCTGCCAGGCCAAATGCTCATCCGTGCCGGTTTTGGGCTCCAGCCGCTCCAGATAATAGCTTTCGCGATACACGAACATGACCACATCGGCATCCTGCTCGATCGAACCGGATTCGCGCAAATCCGACAATTGGGGGCGCTTGTCCTCGCGCTGTTCCACCTGGCGCGAGAGTTGGGACAGCGCAATCACAGGAATCTTCAGGGTTTTGGCCAAGGTTTTGAGCCCCTGGGTGATCTCGCTGACCTCCTGCACCCGGCCATCGCCGCGCCGGGCATTAGAGGTGATCAGTTGCAGATAATCCACGACCAGCACATCCAGCCCGGCGGTGCGATGCAGACGCCTTGCGCGTGTGATCAGCTGGGTGATGGAAATGCCGCCCGTCTCATCGATATGCAAAGGCAGACGTTCCAGGCTGGCTGCGGCATCGCGCAGGCCGACATATTCATGCTTCGAGATCGCCCCGCGGCGAATTTTATCGGATTCGATGCTGGCCGCATCGGAAAGCAGGCGCGTGGCCAGCTGCTCGGCGGACATTTCCAGCGAGAAAAAGCCCACCACGCCGCCAGGCTTGCGGATCTGCCCCTCTTGTGGCGGCTGGCGATCCGCTTCCATGCGCGCCTTGGCGATGTTGAAGGCGATGTTCAGCCCTAGGGCCGTCTTGC
>CAZAGL010000221.1:0-4284 GCA_964484435.1 uncultured Caulobacteraceae bacterium | reverse complement strand
ACGGGTTCATCGACATCTTCAAATTCGTCAGATCGACGCCGCTGGAATCGGGCCGCACCCGAACCTTGAGATTGTAATCGAGCACCCGCTTGATGGGCGTTAGGATTTTCATCGGCAAAATTCCCTGTGATCGCCTTGCCCGGATTGGAAACAGCACGCATGCTCTAGCGGTGCAGGCCCCCTGGGGTCAACGTACCCGCTCAGGAATTCCTGGCCGAGATGACCGGGACAGCCCGCTAGGCCGCCAGCCGCTTCAGCAGGCCGCGATTGAGCAGCAATTCCACGATCTGCACCGCATTGAGGGCCGCCCCTTTGCGCAGATTATCGCTGACCACCCAGAGGGAAAGCCCGTGTTCGAGCGTGTTGTCTTCGCGGATGCGCGAGACATAGGTGGCGAAATCGCCCACGCATTCCACGGGCGTGATATAGCCGCCATCTTCGGGCTTATCGATGACCAGCACGCCCGGTGCCTCGCGCAGGATTTCGCGCGCCTCATCGGCGCTGATCGGGCGCTCGAATTCGATATTGACCGCCTCGCTATGGCCCACGAATACGGGCACGCGCGCGCAGGTGACGCTCATTTTGATCTTGGGATCCAAGATTTTCTTGGTCTCGGCCATGATCTTCCATTCTTCCTTGGTGGTGCCATCCTCCATGAAATCATCGATATGCGGGATGACATTGAAGGCGATTTGCTTGGTGAACTCTTCCTTGACCAGGGCATCATTGACGAACAAGGCGCGCGTCTGCGTCCACAGCTCATCCATCGCGGCCTTGCCGGCCCCGGAAACCGATTGATAGGTGGCCATCACCACGCGCTTGATGCCGGCACGATCGTGCAAGGGCTTCAAAGCCACCACCAATTGCGCGGTGCAGCAATTGGGATTGGCGATAATGCCCAAGGCCTCGAAACCCGCCACGGCATCGGCATTCACCTCCGGCACGATCAAGGGCACGCGCGGATCCATCCGCCAGGCGCTGGAATTATCGATGACGATGCAGCCGGCCGCGGCAATCTTCGGAGACCATTCGCGCGAAACGGCCCCGCCCGCACTCATCAGGCAGACATCGTATTTGCCGAAATTGAAATTGGCTAAATCCTGGCATTTCAGCGTCTTGTCACCAAAGCTGACCTCCACGCCCAGCGAATTGCGCGAGGCCACGGCCGCCACTTCGGTGATGGGCAGCATGCGCTCGGACAAGATTTCCAGCATTTCGCGCCCGACATTCCCCGTCGCGCCAACGACCGCGATACGCAGCCCCATCGCACCCACTCCTCATCAATCCTGCGATCGCGCGCCCTCGGTGAGCTTGGCCTCCGCCGCAGCGCATAAGCGCCCTCGATAGGCCCAGCTTTGCCCCCCGGCAAGCATGCGCCATCACCAAATTCCAGGAACGCGCATCACCACGCGCTTGTGTCACCCATGTCTTAGGTACGCTGTGTTACCTATGTCTCCGGGCTGGACACACACAAGCTGGCGGAGACGCAGGGATTCGAACCCTGGATACCCTGTTCGAGTATAACGCCTTAGCAAGGCGCCGCCTTCAGCCACTCGGCCACGTCTCCAACGCGTGACGCTTAGCCTTATCTGGCCCGCGGGATCAAGCCAAACCAGCAAGCCACTTAGTGCAGTTGCAGCCATTCGCGGGCGGCGCGTTGGGCCTGGGCCACTTGCGCGCTGGTCATTTGTTCGGCCAATTCCTTGCGGCAAATCTTCGCGGCATCCACGCCGCGAATGGCCGCCAAATTGAACCACATATGGGCTTGCACCAAATCCAGCGGCGCGCCCTGCCCCGTGGAATGCACCAATCCCATCCGGTAGAGTTGCTCACCGGCAATGGGCCCGGTATGAAATGCCGAATCTGCATAGGCCATGATCGTCTCCAATTTACCCGCAAGGGTGAAAGACACCCCACCTGGGACGCTCTATTTGGCGGCCCTTGCAAACAGGATTGACGTCACGAGTTTGATATAAGGTTAATTACAATCAGGCATAACAAAAGAAAAGCATGTTTCGTGAAAATTTTTCATTACTGCACGCTTAATTTTACTTCACCTTGATCCTTGTTGAAAAAATGCCAAAGCAATTCACAATAAAACGCCCACGTGCGCCCCAAATCCGCGCGTGTTCTTAATCAGCCGTAAAGCGAAAAAATCCAAAACGCGCACGCTGAATATGAGCGAGGCGGCCGGCGCATCCCTGCGCCCCACCGCCTCAAGCCCACGCGTCCCCCTATGACGCAATCCCACATAACATAAGCGTAATGAAATGCCAGCCGCCCATCAGAACCTCGGCCCTGAAACAAAGAGGGAACTGATCTTTTCTCCTGATTCGTCGATGATTCGTTCTGCTGGTGTTCGTGCTTCGCTTGCCACGACGGCACGCAAAATGCAGGATAGTCTCCAGAGCCCTAAATGGGCCGCGCCCGAGGGGGGGATGCGCCATGAGTGATGAGCCGATCCAGCAGGTTCCAAACGGGATGATCACGCTCGGTTCTGAAAAGCCGCCGCTGCGCATGGCCGTGCAATATCGGGAACCGCGCCAAGTGCCGCTGACCAAAGCCGATTTGAGCCCGGCCGAAAACGGCCTTCGGGGCAATGGTTTCGGGGCCTATGCCATCGAGCCGGCGCTCTATAAACTCAAGTTCAACAATGCCATCCCCTTGCAGGCGACCAGCGAGGAAGCGGCAGAAACCAGCGAGCCGCCCGCTATAGCCCCAGCTTGGCCTTCAGAAGATCGTTGACGGCGGCGGGATTGGCCCGCCCGGCCATGGCCTTCATCACCTGGCCCACCCACCAGCCAAAGGCCTTCGGCTTGTCGCGCACCTCCAGCACCTTGTCGGGGTGCGCAGCCATCAGCGCCTCGATGGCCGCGTCGATGGCCCCGGTATCGGTGATCTGTTGCAGGCCCTCTTGCGCGACGATATCGGCGGCGCTTTCGCCGCTTTCCAGCATTTTGGCGAATACGTCCTTGGCGATTTTGCCATTGATGGCCTTGCTGGCGATGAGATCGAGCAGCCCGCCCAGCTGGGCCGCGCTCACCGGGCTGGCGGCCAATTCCAGCCCGCGTTTATTGAGCGCCCCGAACAATTCCTGGCTGACCCAATTTGCGGCGAGCTTGCCATCACGCCCAGCCGCGACCGTCTCAAAGAACAGCGCGCTTTCGCTGTCGGCCGATAGCACGCCGGCATCATAGCGCGACAGGCCGTAGGCCGCCTGAAAGCGCTGGCGCTTGGCATCGGGCAGTTCGGGGAGGCTGGCGCGGATGGCCTCCACCCAGGCCGGATCGAGCACCAAGGGCAGCAGATCCGGATCGGGGAAATAGCGGTAATCGGGCGCATCCTCCTTGGAGCGCAGCGCCCGCGTCTCGCACGTCACGGAATTGTAGAGTCTTGTTTCCTGAGCGATTTTTCCCCCGCTTTCCAGAATCTCGATCTGACGGCGCGCCTCATATTCGGCGGCCTGGGCGATGAAGCGCAGCGAATTGACATTCTTGATTTCGCAGCGCGTGCCGAAAGGCGCACCGGGCCGGCGCACCGAAACATTGACATCGGCGCGCAGGCTGCCCTCCTCCATATTGCCATCGCAGGTGCCCAGCGCCCGCAAAATGGCGCGCAGCTTTTTGACATACGCGCCCGCTTCCGCGCCGGAGCGCATGTCCGGCCGCGAGACGATCTCCATCAGCGCCACGCCCGAACGGTTGAGATCGACATAGGTTTCGCTCGGCGATAAATCATGGATGGATTTGCCGGCATCCTGCTCCAGATGGATGCGCTCGATCCGCGCGGTGAACACTTCGCCATCTTCGGTTTCGACCTCGATCGCCCCTTCGCCAACGATCGGATCCTTGAATTGCGAAATCTGATAGCCCTGGGGCAAATCGGGATAGAAATAATTCTTGCGATCAAAGCGCGACCACAAATGGATCTGCGCATTGAGGCCAAGCCCGGTGCGCACCGCCTGCTCCACGCATTTGCCGTTCAGCACGGGCAACATGCCGGGCATGGCCGCATCCACGAAGCTGACCTGGGAATTGGGCTCGGCCCCGTAATCGGTGGCCGCCCCGGAAAACAGCTTGGCCTTGGAGGTGACTTGCGCATGCACCTCCAGGCCGATGATGATTTCCCACGGGCCGCTGGCCCCTTTCAGCATTTGATCATCGCGCGCGCGGCGCACATCGAGTTCGGTCATGGCCCCTTGTAGCCAATGCATGCCGCCTTTTCCAAGCCCAAAGCTTTCTTGATGTGGCAAGGCCGAAAGGGGCGAGACGCACGCCAAACTGG
>CAZAGL010000220.1:0-4290 GCA_964484435.1 uncultured Caulobacteraceae bacterium | reverse complement strand
AAGCGCATCACCGCACGCCCCTCGATCCCCGGCTTCGGCTTCGCCGAGCCGGGGATGACGCAAAATATTGTAATAGTTCGCTATTTTCCATCATGCCCCTGGCCGCGCGCAGCGCGGATCGGTGACATCCCTCGTCAACATGGATCCCCCCGCTGCTGCGCCGGGGGAATGGCGCAACACTGGGCCGTGGCGCGGCCACCCCCAGGATTAACCCCGTGTTAGGCGCGAATCCGCGATGACTTGATCGCATTGGTCTGTCTGCGCCGAACGGTCACCGGACAGGGTTTGGGATCGAAACAGATATGGCTTACCCGCTCATCCAGCTCGGCACCACGGCGTTGGCGGGCCTTTCCGGCCTCAGTTGCGCCGATGAAGCCGATGCGCAAGCCCCGAAAGCCGTCGAAAAGCTACCAAAATTTGCCATTGCCGGCAATATCGCCATCGTTTCCGATTATGTGTTCCGCGGCGTCAGCCTCAGCGACAATGATTTCGCTTTGCAGGGCGGCTTCAATCTTTCCGCGCCGCACAAGATCAATGCCGGCATCTGGGCTTCCAGCATCGAAACGCTGGGCGGTTCGGAATTGGAAGTGGATTTGTTCGCCTCCAAGACCGTGCAATTGGGCAAAACAGATTTTCCATCGGCGGGACGGGCTATATCTATCCCGGCTCCACCGGCCTCAATTACGGCGAGGGCCTCATCACCGCCTCGCGCAATATCGGCCCCGTGGATATCACCATCGGCGGGCTTTACGCTTGGCAGCAGCGGGGCCTTTCCGGGCGCGATAATTTCTATGGCTATGTCAATGCCGCCGCCCCCCTGGGGGAATTATACGAAATCCCGTTCACCTTGGCCGCCTCCTTTGGGCAAGAAACCGGCTTTTTCGATCTGGGGCAGCGCAAATATGATTGGTCCTTGAAGTTGACTGCCAGTAAATTCGGCTTTGATCTCTCCGTTGGCTATACCGATAGCAATATAAAAAGCCGCAATACCAAGGCGCGTGCGGTGTTTTCCATTTCCAGATCCTTTTAGGCCGCGATGCGCGCCGGCTTGGCATCGCGCTTGCGTGCCCCATGCTTGCCAGCCCCGATCTGATACGATTTGCTGGGGCTGATCTTGTTCATGAGGTTGTTCCATGCGGATGTTGATTGCCAGCGCCCTGCTGTTTTCCCTGCTGATCCCCGCCCCGGCGATGGCCAAGCATCGGGACCCGCTGCTGACGCGCGGCGGGCAAAGCTGCGTGGCGGGGCGCCTGCCGCCGGCCCAGCGCTGGCGCGGCGCATCGGTGCGCTGCGTGCGCGCCAAACTGGCGCATGGCAAAGGCCTTGCGCGCTAAAAATCGCACTCCATCTTCAGCAGGGTGTCGAAGATGGAGTCGCTGATGCTGCTTATCCGCAAATCCCAAGAACGCGGGGCGGCCGATCACGGCTGGCTGCAGGCGCGCCACAGCTTTTCCTTCGGTGCCTATCGCGATCCGCGCTTTATGGGCTTTGGCACGCTGCGGGTGATCAATGAGGATCGCATCGCCCCGGGCACGGGCTTTGCCACCCATTCCCACCAGGACATGGAAATCCTGACATTCATCTTGTCGGGCGCGCTGGAACACAAAGATTCCCAGGGTGGGGCCGGCATCATCCGCCCCGGCGATGTCCAGCGCATGAGCGCGGGCACCGGCATTTCCCATAGCGAGTTCAACGCCTCCAAATCCGAGCCGGTGCATTTGCTGCAAATCTGGATAATGCCGGAGCGCACGGGCATTCCCCCCGGCTATGAGCAAAAGTCCTTCTCCGATCAGGTCAATGCCTGGCGGCTGCTGGCCGCACGCGATGGCCGCGAGGGGGCTTTGACCATCCATCAGGATGTCGATGTCTTTGCGATCACGCTGGCGCAAGGGCGCAGCGCGCAGTTCGCGCCCCGTGCTGGGCGCAAGCAATGGGTGCAGATCACGCAGGGCGTGGGAAATCTGCAAGGCCAGGAACTCGCAGCCGGCGATGGCATGGCCCTGGAACACGAGCCTGATCTTGCCCTGACAGCGCATGGAGAAGGCGTTGGGGCCCTCTTGTTCGACATGGCGGCTTGATCGCAGCGCGCGAATCTTCGTTGATTGGCCCATGCTGCAGCGTTTGGTGCTTTTGTGCGAACCCCTGCCTGCCCCGCATCTGGCGCAATTCGTACGCCATCGCGCGCCGGATCTGGATGTGCGCCTGGCCAATAATCGCATGCAATTGCAACACGCCGTCGAAGCTGCGCCCCCGCAAACCCGGCTTTTGGCCTTCTGTGCCAGCACGATCGTGCCCAAATCCGTGCTGCGCCGCCTCGATCGCACCGCCTATAACATTCATCCCGGCCCGCCGGCTTATCCGGGCGTGCATCCCGATGCCTTCGCCCATGCCGATGGCGCGGCCATTTACGGGGCCACCGCGCATGAGCTAACGGCGCAGATCGATGGCGGCGCGATCATCGCTTTGGCGCAATGCGATGCGCCGCTTGGCGCCGTGCGCAGCGATTATGCCGATTTGGGCTTTTCCTGCGGGCTCGATTTGTTTCGCGTGATCATCCAGCATTGCCTGGAGAGCGATGCCGATTTCCCCCACCATCCCAGCGCGGCGTGGTGTGGCCCGTACAACACGCTGCAAGCGTATCAGGCACGATTTGGCAGCGATTCCGCCACAAATTCGCTCACAACCTCGTGACAGCACCATCTGCTCGACATGCCCCATCCCAATCCCATATAAGCTGAACACAAGTTTGATTGGGTGTGCACATGAAACGCTTGCTGACAGCTTCTGCTTTTGCCTGTTTGGCGCTTTTTCCGCTTCAGGCACTCGCGCTCGATCCCAATCCGGTCGTGGCGCAAAATCCCTGGGCCGCGCACGATGCCAAGCAAAAAACGGCGATCAAGCACGCCAGCTATGATGCGCTCCTTCAAGCGCTTGTCGTGGATGATGGCGCGACCACGCAGGTTGCTTTCGGCATCATGACCCAGCCGGCCAAGGATCTGATGGATCAATACATCACTTGGCTTTCCGGCCTGCCTGTCAGCCAGCTCAATCGCGATGAGCAAGTGGCCTATTGGCTCAATTTACATAATGTCCTGACCCTGCGGGAATTGGATGCCGTTGGCGGCAAGGGGCCTGTCGATCGCTATCGCCAGTTTCCCATTTCCACCACGGGTGCGTTCGCCAAGCCGGTGGTGACGGTGGAGGGCCGCCAGCTTTCCATCGATGGCATCGTGCAAGAGGTGCTGCGCCCCAATTTCAAGGATTATCCCTACCAATACGGCGTCTTCCTGGCCGCCAAGGGCGCGCCCAGCCTGCGCCGCGAGGCCTATCTCGGCTCCAAGGTGCGCGAGCAATTGCAAGATCAGGCGCGGCGCTTCGTCAATAATGGTGGGGCCAAGGCCAAGGGCAATGGCCTGGAGCTGTCCAGCTTTTACGAATGGTGGGGTGCGGATCTGGGCGGCAGCGAGCCGGGCGTGCGCCAGCATTTGCTGCAATATGCCGAGCCGAAACTGGCCGCCAAGATTTCTTCTGCTTCCGATAGCTATTCCTATCGGTTTGATCGGGCCATCCCGGCCTTCCAGCCGCGCTTGGCGCTTGAATCCGGGGCCGCGGCCGCGTCCGGCGGCGGCTTTTCCGGCGCGGTGCGCTCCTCGGGCTCACCTGGTGGCGGCACCCAAGGCGGGGGCAGCTGAGCGCTTCGTGAACCAAGCGCGCGCACGGCTCATGATCCCACGAGATTGAGCGCGGCATGGGCGCGCGGGCCGGCCTGCGAACCGGATTGGCGCTCGCGCTGATCGTGTTGGCCTTTGCGGTCCTGGCTTATCTCTCGCCCCGCTTTGCATGGGAAATCCCGCAATTCCAGCGGCCGACTTTTCTTTTTGTTGGCGTGCTCTTTGCGGCCAGCGCGGCCTTCGTGGCCCTCCACTGGGACTTGGCAGGCCAAAATGAGCGTCTGTTCCTGCTGATCGGCGCTGGGGCGATTTTGCGCCTGCTGATGCTGGCCTCCACGCCGATCTGGGAAGATGATTTCCACCGCTATCTCTGGGATGGCGGGGCTGTGCTGGCCGGGCTCAATCCCTATGCCATTGCCCCCATCCAGGCCCTCGATCCGGCCTTCTTGGAGCAGCACCCGCGCTGGGCGGCCTTGGCCGCGCAAGATGGCGAATTGCTGCACCGGGTCAATTATCCCTATCTGCGCACGATTTATCCCGGCATCGCGCAATTGGCCTTCGCCTTGGGGCATGCCATCGGCGGGGGCGATCTTTTGGGCCTGCGCATCGTGCTGCTGGG
>CAZAGL010000219.1:0-4297 GCA_964484435.1 uncultured Caulobacteraceae bacterium | reverse complement strand
GGGTGGTCGCGTATTCCACTTGCTCGCAATTGGGCTACATGTTTTTCGCGGCGGGTGTTGGGGCCTATGGCGTGGCCATGTTCCACCTCTTCACCCACGCCTTTTTCAAGGCTTTGCTGTTTTTGGGGGCGGGATCGGTCATCCATGGCCTGCATCATGAGCAGGACATGCGCCAGATGGGGGCTGTGCGCCGGGCCATGCCCTTGACCTGGGCGGCGATGCTGATCGGCACCTTGGCGCTGATCGGCTTTGGCCTGCCAGGCACCAGCATTGGCTTTGCCGGATTTTTCTCGAAGGATGCGGCGATCGAGGCCGCCTTCGCGGCCGGCGAGGCAGGCCGCTTTGGCGGGCGCTTTGCCTTTTGGGCCAGCATCAGCGCGGCATTTTTGACCTCTTTCTATTCCTGGCGGCTCTTGTTCATGACCTTTGAGGGCAAATATCGCGGCCATGCCCACGGAGATTCCCATGCCCATGGAGATTCCGCCCATTCTGCCGCCCATGCACAGGATTCCCACGGACATGCGCATGCGCACGCACCGGGCGATGGGAAGGCCCCCGCCCACGAAAGCCCCTGGGTGATGCTGGTGCCGCTGGGTGTGCTGGCGATCGGGGCCATGTTCGCGGGGGTGGTCTTCGCCGGGCAATTCGTCGGGGCCGGGGCAGTGGATTTCTGGAAGGGTGCCATCGCCTTGGCCCCCTCAGAGGCCGGGCATGGCGGCCATCATGCTTTGCCCCAATGGGTGATCTGGGCCCCGATCATCGCCACCTTGGCGGGCTTTGTCTTGGCCGTATTGATCTATGGCCTGCGCGCCGGTGTCGGGGCATGGATCGCCAAGGCTTCCGGCCCGCTCAATGCCTTATTGGTGCACAAATGGTATTTCGATGAGATCTACCATGTGATCTGGGTCAATGGGGCCAAGCGGATCGGCGATCTTTTGTGGAAAGGCGGTGATCAGCGCCTGATCGATGGGTTGGGGCCGCATGGGGCGGTGGCGGCCATGCGCCTCGGGGCGCGTAATCTGCGCCGGGCCCAGACGGGCTATCTCTATCATTATTCCTTTTTGATGCTGATCGCGGTTTTGGCCTTTGGCGCGTTCGCCCTCTGGACCAGCGGGAGGCTAGGCGGATGAGCGCGTTTCCATTGTTGAGCGCGGCGATCTTCACCCCGGCCATCGGCGCGGGGCTGATCATCCTCGCCCGTCAAGGCGCGCGCGGCGAAAGCGCCTGGCAGGACAAGCTGGCGCGCTGGATCGCCTTCGCGGCCACGATGCTGACTTTGGGCATCAATCTCGTGATGCTCGCGCGGTTTCAGCCCGGCCTGGGCGGCTTCCAATTCGTCGAGCGCGTGTCCTGGACGCCGCCCTTTGCCTATCATGTGGGGCTGGATGGGCTGTCCATGGCCCTCGTGCTGCTGACCACGGCCTTGATGCCGCTTTGCATTTTGGCCAGCAGCGGCATCACCAAGCGCGTCGCCTCTTATATGGCGCTGTTCCTCATTCTGGAATCGACCATGATCGGGGTGTTCAGTTCCCTCGATCTGATCTTGTTCTATGTCTTCTTTGAGGGCGGCCTCATACCGATGTTCATAATCATCGGGGTGTGGGGCGGGGCCAACCGCGTCTATGCCGCCTTCAAATTTTTCTTGTACACGCTTTTGGGCTCGATCCTGATGCTGGTGGCGATGATCGCCATGGCCATCATCGCGGGCACGACCAGCATCCCCGAATTGATGCGCTTTCCCTTCGATCCGCACGTGCAGATCTGGCTCTGGCTGGCCTTCTTTGCCTCTTTTGCCGTCAAGCTGCCGATGTGGCCGGTGCATACTTGGCTGCCTGACGCGCATGTGGAGGCCCCGACCGCCGGCTCGGTGGTGCTGGCCGCCATCCTGCTGAAAATGGGCGGCTACGGCTTTTTGCGCTTTTCCTTGCCCATGTTCCCCGATGCTTCGGCCTTTTTCACGCCCATGATGTTCGCGCTGAGCATCATCGCCATCATCTACGCAAGCCTGGTGGCCTTTCGCCAAACCGACATGAAAAAGCTGATCGCCTATAGCTCGGTGGCGCATATGGGCTTTGTCACCTTGGGGATCTTCTCGGGCAATGAGCTGGGCGTGCAGGGCGCGATCTTTCAGATGATCAGCCATGGCATCATTTCGGGCGCACTGTTTTTGTGCGTGGGCGTGGTCTATGACCGCATGCACACCCGCGAGATTGCCTTCTATGGCGGCCTCGTCAATCGGATGCCGGTTTATGCCGCCTTCTTCCTGCTGTTCACGCTCGGCAATGTTGGCCTGCCGGGAACATCCGGCTTTATCGGCGAAGTGCTGACCATGACGGGGGCCTTCACCGTGAATGCCTGGGTGGCGCTGGGCGCGGCGCTGGGCATGATTTTTTCGGCCGTCTACGCGCTCACCCTCTATCGGCGGGTGACGCTGGGCTTGATCGAAAACCCCAAGCTGGAAGCGATTTCCGATCTCAATCGCCGCGAATGGCTGCTGTTTGTGCCATTGGCTGCGGCGGCCTTGATTTTGGGATTTGCGCCGCAAATCGCGCTGGATTTCACCAAGGCGGCGGCAGGCAGTGTGATCGATGGCTATTCAGCCGCGCTGGCCGTGCGCTGAGGGAAAACGGGATGGATATCGCGCACTTTTCTGCTTCTTTGCCCTGGCTGCGGCCCGAGCTTTTGCTCGCCGGCTATGCCTTGTTGGGGATATTGATCGGTGCGGCCTTTAAGGAGAAATCGGCCGGATTCTTGGCGCTATTGGGCGTTTTGGCTTTAGCCGGCGCGGGGATTCTCGCGCTATTGGCCAATCCCAGCCAGCCGCAGCTGATCTTTGGCGGGTCTTTGGTCATCGATGGCTTTTCGGTATTCGCCAAGGTGCTGATCGCCTTTTCGGCGGCCGCCACCTTGTGGCTGGGGGCCGACACCATGCTGCGCGGGCAGGACCGGCGCTTTGAATTTTCGCTGATCGTGGTCATCAGCGCGTTGGGCATGCTGATCATGGCCAGCGCCAATGATCTGATCACGCTGTATCTGGGCCTGGAATTGCAAAGCCTGGGGGCCTATGTGCTGGCCGCCTTTGCCCGCGATGATGCGCGCTCTTCCGAGGCGGGGCTGAAATATTTCGTGCTGGGGGCTTTGGCTTCCGGGCTGCTCCTTTACGGGGCCTCGATGATCTATGGCTTCACCGGCTCGATCCAGTTCGGCGATATCGCCGCCGATGCGCGCCATGGGGATGTCGGGGTGATCTTTGGCCTGGTTTTCCTGCTGTGCGGGATCGGCTTCAAGCTCTCGGCCGCGCCCTTCCATATGTGGACGCCCGATGTTTATGAAGGCGCGCCAACGCCGGTGACGGCTTTGTTCGCGGCGGCTCCGAAGGCCGCGGCCTTGGCCCTGATGGCCCGCGTATTGTTTGATCCTTTCCAGGGCCTGCAGGCGGAATGGAGCCAGGTGATCGCCGCCATGGCCGTTCTTTCCTTGGTCATCGGATCGGTCGCAGCCTTGGTGCAGACCAATATCAAACGGCTGATGGCCTATTCCTCGATCGCCAATATGGGCTATGTGCTGATGGCGCTGGCGGCGGGGCCGCAGGCGGGGGCATCGGCGGCGCTCATTTATCTCGCCACCTATTTGCCGGCCACGATCGGGGTGTTCGCCATCATCCTGGCCATGCGCCGAGGCGGGCATTTGCTGGATCAGCTGGAGGATTTCGCCGGCCTGGCTGTGCGCCGCCCCTGGCTGGGCGCGCTGCTGACGGTGCTGATCTTTTCCCTCACCGGGATCCCGCCGCTGGCCGGCTTTTTCGGAAAGTTTTATGCCTTCCAGGCGGCCCTTGGGGCTGGCCTCTGGCCCTTGGTGGTACTGGCCGCCATCGCGACGGTGGTTTCGGCCGGATATTATCTGCGCATCCTCGCCATTGTCTGGTTCCAGCCGCCCGTCGGTGAGATCGAGCGGCCTTCCATGACTGTGGCGATCACGGCTGGCTTATCGGGCGTTCTCGTCTTGGCGGTGTTGAGCATCGGCCTTGGCCATGTCACGCATTGGGCCGCCGAGGCGGCGCGCCTGAGCTTTGGCTCGTGATCCATGCCTTTGCCCAGCGGGCGGTGTTCGGTTCCATCGATTCCACCAATGCGGAGGCGGCCAGGCGGGCCGCCAATCGCGATTATGGCCCCATCTGGCTGCGGGCAGAGCACCAAAGCGCCGGGCGCGGCCGGCGCGGGCGCAGCTGGCTGAGCGCGCCGGGCAATCTGTTTATAACCTATCTCGGCCATAGCCTGCGCCCCCCCGCGGAGATTGC
>CAZAGL010000218.1:0-4297 GCA_964484435.1 uncultured Caulobacteraceae bacterium | reverse complement strand
CGTCCACCAGCTTGGTTTGAGCTTGCGCTTTGTCGATATCGATCGTGATACGCTCAACATCGACCTCAACCTGCTCGAAGCGGCGCTGACCCCGAAGACAAAGGGCGTCCTTGCCGTCAATCTGCTGGGTAATTCCGTCGACCTGCCGCGGCTGAGAGCGTTTTGCGAAGCGCACGGGTTGGTGCTGATCGAAGACAATTGCGAATCAATGGGTGCCGAGATCGGCGGCAAGCAAGCCGGCACATATGGCCTTTGCGGAACATTCAGCACCTTTTTCTCCCACCATATCTCGACCATGGAAGGTGGGTTCGTTCTGACCGACGACACAGTGCTTTACAACACGATGGTCTCGCTCAGGGCACATGGCTGGGTGCGCGGACAACCGGCGGACAGCCACCTGCCGATCCCCAAAGACGCGTTCATGCGGATGTTTCGCTTTGTGCTGCCAGGCTATAATCTGCGTCCTTTGGAGATGTCGGGGGCGATCGGGCAGGATCAGCTCCGCAAATTGCCGACGATCGTGGCAGCGCGCCGCGCCAACGCCGACCATTTCCGGGCGTGTTGCGATGGCATCCCGGGGATCCGAATTCAAGTCGAGACCGGACGCAGCTCTTGGTTCGGGTTCGCAATCGTCCTTCAAGAGCATTTGCAGGGACGCCGGGCAGAACTGGTCACTCGGCTACAGGCGGCAGGGGTCGAGTGCCGACCGATCGTCAGCGGCAACTTCCTCGCCAATCCTGTGGTCGAACTTCTGGATCACAGCGTCGCCGGACCTGTTCCCGTGGCCGAAGAGATCGACGCCAACGGTCTTTTCATTGGCAACCATCATTTTCCAATCAATGACTCTCTCAATCTGGTCGGGCAGCTGCTGCGCGAGTTCGCGACCGGCCAATAGGCGCGACGCCGGATCGTTTTCGCGGACAAGGGAACCAAGGGTGAGTCACCGGGTAGGTTGCGGACTGCCCAACAGCCGCACCTTCTTCAGCCTCAAGCCCGAAAGGCCGCTTCCCAGGAAGAGATATAGGTAGAAATCGTGATTAGTCTGGTGAAACAGCCCCCCAGCCAGGCTCGCCATCAGCGTCAGGATTTCCAGCCTCATCCATGGCTTGTCCAAAGCTGCGCAATATTGCAGTTTTCGCCGATAACCTCGAACCGACAACACGCACAGCAATAAGAACAGCCCCGCACCCAGCAGACCGGCCCGCTAGGGTACCGTTCGTTGTTGCAATTTAACTATCCTCGTGAACGTCAGAACTGACACGACCATAAAGGCGCAAATACGCAAGCACGATCGCGTCCACGTCAAATTGCTGGACGGTGGCCCGTGCCGCCTTGGCAAGCGAACCACGCAGAGAGTCATCAGCCATCAGGCGAGCCAACTGACGCGTAAATCCTTGTGGATCGTCGCATGAAGCGTAGAGCGCGCCGCTTCCCAACAGGGATTGATGCATCGGAATATCGGACAGAACCGTTGGGACTTCCAGCGCGGCCGCCTCCGTAACACTATTCGGATGCCCCTCGAACGTGCTGGCAGAGGCAAAAACGTCAGCCGAGGCTATCCATTCAAGAGGGTTCGGCTGATACCCCACGAACGTGACATCCGCGCAAAGCTCCGACAGTGCAACCTGAGCCTCCAAATTTGCTCGCTCCGGTCCGTCGCCGACGATCACCAAGTGAATATCGCGGACAGACTGCTTCAACAACGCGACGGCCTCGATGAGAGTCCGAACATTCTTTTCGGGCGCCAGACGCGAAACGGTGATGATGGTGGGGCGCCTCGCCGGCTCACGCCCATCGCGCGCAAACTTGCTTCGAACCCGGTCAACTACCGCGAAATCGATGCCATTTCCGATCACTGAAACGTTTCGATGCCCTGGCCAAACCCCACGCCCATGTTCCGCGTTAGCGACTACCAACGCGCTCCCTCCAAGGTGCTGACGGATCCTGTTCTTAAATCCGGGTGGATAGGCTCCAATCGACGAACGCTCGGCAATGACCCAGGGCAAGCCGGTCACGCGTGCCACTGCGCCGCCCAATATGTCCATCTGAGTGAGCCATGTCTGGATGACGGTAGGCCGCATTTTGCCTACGGCACGGTACAGCGCGAACAATAGCCGGGGGTCGTGGTTGGAATATTGAGAGATATCGAAGCAGCGAACCCCCTGCGCGGTCAGTGCTCGTTGATCATCCTCCGACAGGCGGCTGAATATTGCGACTTCCGCTCCCGCCGCCACCATCCGAGGAGCCAGCAAGCGCAATTGCGTTTCAGCCCCGCCGACGGAAAGTGTCGGGATACAGTGCAACACGCGGACCGCAGACGCGGCTCTCTGCGGACATGAAGGTTCAGCGGCCAAAGGCGAAATCATCGATCTACCAGCATTGGAGCAGCGTCGACCGACGCCCGTTGCCGAAAAATCGCTACGATACGGCCCCTGACTGTGCAACAGCGAAGGGCGAGCTCGGGCGTATGAGGGGAAAATGCGGGAGTCATTGTTGGAGTTGCTTCGGCGCCTGAAGCCACGCGGCGGAAGTTTCGATCTGGCCATCAGCCACCGCGGGTCCGATGGCAAAATCAACAATGTGTAAAGTGTTGGAATTATTGCAATTACAAATATGGCCTCTCGATTAATAGGATAATGAAATGCTTGCGCCAGATCGTCGTAACGCTACCAGTTATGCAAGAACGTCTTCAATGGCGATTTCGTTCTTAGCACTATCGTCCTTGATCTCTTACGCCTCGTTTTTTTTGCAGGGCGCCTTCCTATTATCGACCATATTAATAAACTACTCCGTCTTTCTTGTTTTTTGGAGATATCGGTTTTCCCACTCAACAAGCTACGTCGATCCCGGTCTTATATTTATTTCAGTTGTAGTTATATATGTTTTCTTGCCGCTCGCTGAACTTAATATTTTTAACTTTAACATCGGGCCAGGTCAAGACACGCGCCTTTTTCATATTGCTCTCGATGACAGAATCATTTCCTCGACCTTAGCGAATGCCAATGGCATAATATGTGGTTTTGGCGCTTGTTATTTATTTTTTCGTTCTCCAAAAATGCCGAGCCTTGGCATAATTTCGAAAAATAAAGAGTTAGCTCTTTGGTTTTGCCTGTTTCTGTCTTCGGTTACTCCAGTTGCACTCCTCATTTCTGGATCGAGAGGCGGGGAATATACTGACGAATACATTCAAATACAATCGCTCCCACTGATAGCAATTCAGATTATTAACATAATGATAAATCTGCTTTATGTTTCAATATTCGGATTGACACTTATATTATTGAAGAACAAGAGGTTCGTCGGCCTGTTCTTTCTTATAGCCTACGCAATGGCAATATTTCTAATTTCATCGCGATCGAGAACGCCGGTTGTATTAACAATATTTTCAATCATTGTAGGATGGGACTACGTTGTCAGAAGGATATCTGCCGCGCAGCTTATGGTTATTGTGTCTTTACTGGTCGCAGTATTCCTCGCGGCCGGTGCTTATCGCGGCAATTCCGGATCGCTGGCAGCGGTCATTGGCCAGTCGGAATTTATGGCTGTCTTTGTAACGGCCCTTGATGTACGGCAGATATACCTTACTGGGTCATCGACCGAGATAAGTACAATTCTATTTCTCGCGGATGTTTTTAGATTTATCCCGCAGCAATTCTTACCCTTTGAAAAGATCGACCTAGCAGACTGGTACGTTTCAATATTCTTTCCCCAGTATAAGGCGGCGGGTGGCGGCTTCGCCTTTGGCATACTTGCTGAGGCCGCTCTCAGCGGAGGCATATTGGAAGCCATCCTTCGCGGTATGGCACTCGGTTTCGCACTTTCAATGGCTTTAAATCTCACTGTTAGGAAAACAACTCTTTGGAGTTACGTAATTTACATATGGCTGACTGTTTCGGTGTATCAGTGCTTTCGTGATACTACATTTACCTTGGTCGGACGCTTCGCCTTCCAATTTCTCCCTGCGCTATTGATTTGTGCCGCAGTGGCTGTGTTGCTATCCGGCCGGCGCACCGTGAGTAATTATCGCGAAGCCCCGCCCGCCCGTGGCGCCCAGACGGAATGATCCCCGATGTGTGGAATAATTGGTTACCTATCGGCTACGACGCCGATCGATCCCGGGCTGTTCGACGCCATGCGGGACATGTCGACCCATCGCGGGCCCGACGGCGCGGGATCATGGATGTCGCAGGATCGTCGCGTCGCGCTCGGGCACCGACGCCTGGCGATCATCGATCTGACCGAGGGCGGCTTCCAGCCGATGTCGTCCCCCGACGAACGCTACATCATCACCTACAAC
>CAZAGL010000217.1:0-4311 GCA_964484435.1 uncultured Caulobacteraceae bacterium | reverse complement strand
CGGCCAAGCTGGCTTTGGCTGCGCGCATCGGGGCCGATTGGGGTTATGACGAGATCAATCTCAATGTCGGCTGCCCCTCCGATCGCGTGCAGGAGGGGCGCTTTGGGGCCTGCCTGATGCGCGAGCCGGATCGGGTGGCGCGCTGCGTGGCCGCGATGGCGCAGGCGGTTTGCCTGCCCGTGACCGTCAAGTGCCGGATCGGGGTGGATGAGCAAGATCCCGAACAGGCCGTGTTCGCGCTGGTTGAGCAGGCGGCGAAAGCCGGCTGCAATGTGTTCATCGTGCATGCGCGCAAGGCCTGGCTCCAGGGGCTCAACCCCAAGGAAAACCGCGAAATCCCGCCGCTCGATTATGCTTTGGTGCGCCGATTGAAGGCCACGCGGCCGGATTTGACCATCGTGCTCAATGGCGGCTTGACGAGCCTTGTCGAGGCCAAGGCCGAAAGCCTTGGCCTCGACGGCGTGATGCTGGGGCGCGCAGCGTACCAGACCCCGCGCCTGCTCTTGGAGGTCGATCCCTGGCTCACGGAGCGGCCGGCACCGGCATCGGGGCCGATCGAGGCGGTGCGCGCGCACCGGCCCTATCTCGAAGCAGCTTTGGCGGCAGGAGTGCCGCTGCACCGGCTGACACGCGCCATGCTGGGCCTGTTCCATGCCAGGCCAAGCGGGCGGATTTGGCGGCGCGTGCTGTCGCAGGGGGCTTGCCGGCCGGATGCGGGCTGGGAGGTGATCGAGGAGGGGCTCGCTTCGGTTGGGCGATCCGATCCTACAGATCCGGCGAGCGGGTTTTTAACAAAAGTATAGGGCGGCGTGCGTCAAGTTCAGCAAATTGGCGGGCAGCAGCTTGCGGACGGACATGGTCACGCGGCCTTTCTGAGATTTGGACACCACGAAGAACCGGGCGGTTTTGGCGCGATCGCCCGTGCGTTCTTGACACGCGGCTTGCGAAGTGCGCGTGCATGGGTGGATTGTTTACCGAAGGTGCCCACGTGCTGATCACCGAGCTTCACGTCCAACGCGATGCCTTTGCCCAAGGCCGGATCGCCACCCACCCCGCCCCTGCGCTCGCGCCCGGGGAGGCCCTGCTGCGCGTCGAAAAATTCGCATTGACCGCCAACAACATCACCTATGCCCTGGCTGGCGATTCCATCGGCTATTGGAAGTTTTTTCCCTGCCCCGATCCGTTTGGCATCGTGCCGGTTTGGGGTTTTGCCAATGTGGAGGCATCGGCCTGCACGGATCTGCCAGTCGGCACCCGTATCTGGGGCTTTTTGCCGCTGGCCTCCCATGTGGTGATGCGGCCCGAACAGATCGGCCCGCGCGGCTTCATCGATGGGGCCGCGCACCGGCAAGCCTTGCCGGAAGTGTATAACCGCTATGCCTTCACAGCGGGTGATCCCTCGGAACTGGCGGCGATCGAGGATGCGCGCTGCCTGCTGTTTCCGCTGTTCACCACGTCCTATGTGCTGTTCGATTATCTGGAGGATAATTCCTATTTCGGCGCGGGCCAGGTGCTGATCGGCAGCGCCTCATCCAAGACGGCCTTCGGCCTCGCCGATATCCTGCACCGCCACGCCAAGCCGAAGATGCGCGTCATCGGGCTGACGTCGCGCGGCAATATCGGCTTCATCGAACGCCTCGGCATGTACGATCAGGTCCTTGCCTATGATGAGGCGGCCCAGCTCGATCCCGGCATCGCCACCGCCTTTGTCGACATGTCGGGGGATGGGCCCTTGACCGCCGCGTTGCACGGGCATTTTCGGCAAAACATCCGCGCCCATATCGCCGTGGGCATCACCCATTGGGAGGCCGCGCGCGTCAAGCGGCAGAGCGAAGGGGCCGCGCCCAGTTTCTTTTTCGCGCCGGCCCAGATCGTCAAGCGCGAAGCCGATTGGGGCCCGGGCATCATCATGCGCCGCGCGCAGGCCGAATGCCTCGTGATGGCCCAGCGCGCGAAGGAATATCTGGCCATCCATCATGTCAACGGGCCGCGCGCCGTGGAGGCCGCCTATCGCGCCATGGCCGAGGGGAAAACCCCGGCCGATATCGGCCTCATGCTATCCTTGCACGAAGATTCGAATGTCAGCGGGGCAAATTGATCTTCTTGGAGGGGCAGGCCGGCCATGGAAGCGATTTATTGGGTCTTGACCTATGCCTGCCATCGCCGCTGCGCGCATTGCTATGATGACCGGTTTCGCCCTTATGTGCGCGAGGAGTTGAAGGCCGTCATCCAGCAAGGGCATGCAGCATTCCGGGCCATCATCGAGCACCTCCCCGACGACATGCACCATCTCGTTGCCGCCCCATTGGCCAAACCCACCGACACCGGCGCACCAATCTGATCCTGGCGGGCGCGCCTTTGGCAATGTCTGCCTTGGCTGCGATGCCTATTTCGATCGCCTGCTCGGCAAGGAAATCGCGCAGATCCGGCAAAAACGCTTGGCTGTTCGCGCCAACGCGCATGCTTAACCAACACAGGCGACGCCTGCGCGATCACATCGTGCACGGCCGATTGACTTGCCCCCAGCACGCAAGCTTATGCTGAAGGCTCAAGCGCCGCGTGCAGAAAAGGCGCATTTCCAGGGAGGCTTCGTGCGGCGGATTCTTTCTCGCATCGCCAGCCGGGTGATCACCAGCCAAACCGTGCAGCGCACCGCGCGAGTGTGCGCCAGCTCGGCCCGGCGCGTGCAAGGCAAGCGCCCCATCGTGCGCTATTTCCATGATCTGACCGATCCCTATTCCTATCTCACGCTGCAATTGCTGGCCAGGCTGCGGCCCCATTACGCCGTCAACTGGGATATCCTGCTGGTCTCGCCGCCCCCGCAATCGGCCGCCCCGGAGCGGGAAAAGCTGTCGGCCTATGCCCGGCGCGATGCGGCCTTGTTGGCGCAGGCCCATGGCCTGGCCTTTCCCGCCCATTGCGCGCCGGTTTCCCCCGGCAAAGCGGCTTACGCGGCCCGGCGGCTCGCGCAAATCAAAGAGCCCGCAGCCTTTATCGAGACGGCTTTGGCGCTCGGCGAGGCGCTGATGGCCGATCAGCCCCTGGAAGAGGCCGCGATGGATAGCGCGCCCTATCTCGCGGGAGATACCCTGCGCGAGCAATTGGGCCATTATCTGGGCGCGACCTTCCATTATGAAGGTGAATGGTATTGGGGGCCCGATCGGCTGCCTTACCTGGAAAAACGGCTGAAATTTGCCCGTATCGGCAAAGAGGCACTGTGCCAATTTCGGGATGAAAGCCATGGCCAGAACGGCCCGGCAACGGGCTTGCACGTCGATTTCTTTCTATCCTTGCGCAGCCCCTATTCCTATCTGGCCGCCGAGCGGGCCAGCGCCCTGGCGCGCCGCCATGGGGCCAAGCTGCGGCTGCGTTATGTTCTGCCCATGGTGATGCGCGGGCTGCCCGTGCCGGCCGCCAAGCGGCTATATATTTTGCGCGATACGACGCGCGAAGCGCTGCGCCGGGGCCTGCCCTTTGGCGATATCTGCGATCCCGTCGGCCCCGGCACGGAGCGCGGCTTGAGCCTTCTGCACGGCGCCGTGCAAGCGGGCAAAGGCGAGGCCTTCGCCCATTCTTTTCTGCGCGGGGTGTTCGCCGAGGGGCTGGATGCGGCCACCCAATCAGGCCTGCAGCATATCGCGAGCCGCGCCGGGCTCGATGGGGCCGATGTTTCCAACGCATTGCGCGATTCCGCTTGGCGCATCGAGGCCGAGGCCAACCGCGAAGAGCTGTTCGGGCTCGGCCTTTGGGGCGTGCCCAGCTTCCGCGTCGAGGGCTGCGCCGCCCATTGGGGCCAGGATCGGCTCTGGGCGGTCGAGCGCGATCTCCTGGCCCACGCAGGCCCATCGCGGAGCGCATCAAAGCCGGGATGATCAGAAAAAAGGGGCCGTTATGTCACGCGCAGGGCCTCGCTAGGGCGCAGGCGCGCCAGGCGCAGGCCAAAAAGGGCGACGACCAAAGCGAAAGCGAGCAGCACGCATAGCGCGACCAGCGCACTCGGCACCCAGGAAAACTGCGCGGGCTCGGGAAATTGCGAGAGATATGCGCGCGCCGCCCAGAAAGAAACAGCAAGGCCAGAAGCCAAACCAAGCCCAATGGGCAGCGCCAGACGCCGAGCGAACAAGGCGATCAAATCCCCGGCCATCGCCCCAAAGGTTTTGCGCACCCCCGCTTCAAGCCGCATGCGCTGCAAAATCCCGAGGGCCAAAGCCGTCAAGCCAATCGCCGCCGCAATCATGTTCATGATGGTCAGCACGGAAACGATCGCCGTAATGCGAAACAATTCCCGATACTGAAAGCGGATGCGCGCCG
>CAZAGL010000216.1:0-4376 GCA_964484435.1 uncultured Caulobacteraceae bacterium | reverse complement strand
GGGAATGCACCAGCATCGATATCTATGACGATGCGCTCACTTCGCGCGGGCTCTTGGAAATTTTTCGCCGCAATGGCGCGCGCGCACCCGGATAGAAGATACACATGGATCATGGGAATGACGAACTCGTCTTTCTGCCTTTGGGCGGATCGGGCGAGATCGGGATGAATTTGAACGCCTATGTCTTTGGCCCGCCCGAGGCGCGAAAATGGATTATCCTCGATATCGGGGTGACGTTTGGCGGCCCGAGCACGCCTGGCATCGATCTGATCTTGCCCGATCCCAGCTTTCTGGAAGAAGAGAATGTGCTGGCCATCGTGCTGACGCACGCCCATGAAGATCATATTGGGGCCATTGCCTGGCTGTGGCCTCGCTTCAAGGTGGCGATCTATGCGACGCCCTTCACGGCAGCCCTGGTGCGCGAAAAGCTGAAAGAGCGCGGCCTCGAAAAGCAGGCCAAGATCACCATCGTGGAACTGGGCGCGCGCTTTGAGATCGGCCCGTTCGATCTGCGCCTCGTCACCTTGACCCATTCCATCCCGGAGCCGAACGGCGTTCTGATCACCACGCCGCTGGGCGCGGTCTGGCATACGGGTGATTGGAAGATCGATCCCGATCCCCTGATCGGCGAACAAACCGATGCGCAAGCCGTGCGCGCCATGGGCGATGCCGGCCTGCTGGCCATGGTTTGCGACAGCACCAATGTGTTCGTGGAGGGGGTTTCCGGCTCCGAGGCGGGGGTGCGCGACAGCCTGATTGAGCTGGTCAAGACCAAGCGGGGCAAAGTGGCCATCACGGCCTTCGCCTCGAATGTGGCGCGGGTTGAAACGGCGATGCACGCGGCGCGCGAAAGCGGGCGCAGCGTCTGCCTGGTGGGGCGATCGATGCACAAGATCGTGCGCGCGGCCCATTCTGTCGGCCTTTTGCAGGATTTGCCGCCCTTGCTCTCGGAAGAACAAGCCAGCGATCTGCCCCCGCACGAGGTTTTGTATCTCTGCACCGGCAGCCAAGGGGAGGCGCGCGCCGCGCTTTCGCGCATCGCCTGCGGCACGCATCGCAATGTCAGCCTGGGCAAGCGCGATTGCGTGATCTTTTCCTCGCGGCTCATCCCAGGCAATGAGCAGGCGATCTACGCGCTTTACAATGATCTCGCCGTGCGCGGCGTGGAGGTCATCACCGATCGCGATGCCCATGTGCATGTCTCCGGCCACCCGGCCCGCGAAGAATTGAAGCAGATGTATCAATGGGCCCGCCCGCGCATCGCCATCCCGGTCCACGGGGAGCGCCGCCATATCCTAGAGCATCTCGAACTCGCCAAAGCCTTGCAGACGCCCGAGGGTGTTGCACCGCGCAATGGCGATTTGATCCGCCTGGCCCCCGGCCCGGCTGAGATCATCGATGAAGTTCCGGCCGGCCGGCTTTATGTTGATGGCTCGGCGCTGATCGAGGCGGATGATGAGGCCCTGCAGGATCGCCTTCGCCTGGCTGCCGAGGGGGCGATCACCATCTCCATTGCCGTAAGTGCGAAAAGGCGCGCGATTGTCTCGGGCCCCGAGGTGCGGGCCCGTGGCCTATCCCATGCCGACAGCGAAGCCTATGAAGCGGCGCTTGATGCCTTGGCCGATGCGGCGGAAGAAGCCTATCTCAAGCTCGATACCTCAACACGTGATGACGAAGACGCCGCTGAGGCTGCGATCGTCAAGGCTTTACGCCGCGCTGGCGAGCGGCTGTTTGGCAAACGCCCGCTCGTCGATGTCACGATTTTAACGGTGTAGGACTAGGCCATGATCGGACGCCTCAATCATATCGGCATCGCTGTTCCCTCCATCGAGGAGGCGGCCAACACCTATCGGAGCCTCTATGGCGCGACCGAGATCACCACGCCCTTCGACATGGCCGAGCAGGGCGTGCGCGTCTGTTTTGTCAATCTGCCCAATTCCCAGATCGAGTTGATCGAGCCCTTGGGCGAAGCCAGCCCAATCTTGAACTTCCTGAAGGCCAATCCGCGCGGTGGCCAGCACCATGTGTGCTTTGAAGTGGCCGATATCTGGCAGGCCAAAGCCGAGATGGAACGCCGCGGCGCGAGTGTGCTCAACGCCCCGCGCATCGGCGCGCATGGTACGCTGATCATTTTCGTGCATCCCAAAAACTCGAACGGCGTGCTGATCGAGCTGATGGAAAGCCCGAAGGAGGCGCATTAATTTGCTCATTGATCCGCTTTTGGCGCTGGCCATTTATGTGATCTGCTGGTGGATCACGCTGCTGGCCGTGCTGCCGATCGGCGTGCGCGGCGTGCATGAGGGAACAGATGCGCCGGCGGGCCATGAGCGCGGGGCTCCGCAAACGCCCGATCTGAAGCGCAAAGCCATCCTGACAACGGGGATAGCGTTTGGTGTCTGGCTGCTGGTGATCGCGTTGATCGTCATCGATCCCATGGGGATTCGCGCCGCCGGGTTTGCCACCGCCCCGCCGCCGCGATAGAGGAGCCATTCCTTTCCATGAAGGCCTGCTGATGCGCCTATCCCGTTTTTTCATGCCCGTTCTGAAGGATATTCCTTCCGAGGCGCAGATCGCCTCGCACCGCCTGATGCTGCGCGCCGGCATGGTGCGCCAGCAGGGGGCAGGCATCTATGCCTGGCTGCCGCTGGGCCAGCGCGTGCTCAGCAAAATCGCCCAGATCGTGCGCGAAGAGCAAAACCGCGCCGGGGCCGTCGAAATGCTGATGCCCACTATCCAGCAGGCCGATCTGTGGCGCGAAAGCGGGCGCTATGACGATTATGGCAAGGAGATGCTGCGCATCACCGATCGCCATGAGCGCGAAATGCTATTTGGGCCGACCAATGAAGAAATGATCACCGAATTGGTGCGGGCATCGGTCAAAAGCTATCGCCAATTGCCGTTGATCCTCTATCATATCCAGTGGAAGTTCCGCGACGAGATCCGCCCGCGTTTCGGGGTGATGCGCGGGCGCGAATTCTTGATGAAGGATGCCTATTCCTTCGATGTCGACGAAGCCGGGGCCCGGCGCGCCTATGACAAGATGTTTCTGGCCTATCTCAACACCTTCGCCCGCATGGGGTTGACGGCCGTACCCATGCGGGCCGATACGGGGCCCATCGGCGGTGATCTTTCCCATGAATTCATTATCCTGGCCGAAACCGGCGAGAGCCAGGTGTTCTGCGATTCCGAGCTGCTGCACCTCCCTGCGCCCGGCCCGGATGTGGATTGGGACGGAGATCTGCGCGCTCTGGTCGAGGCGCGCACACGGCTTTATGCCGCCACCGAAGACATGCATGATCAGGCCAAATTCGATGCGCTCACGCCCAAGGCTCGCCAGATCAGCGCGCGCGGCATCGAAGTTGGCCATATTTTCTACTTTGGGGACAAGTATTCCAAGGCCATGCACGCGCTGATCACCGGGCCTGATGGGCAAGATCGCCCCGCGCAAATGGGCTCTTATGGCATCGGCGTGTCGCGGCTGATCGGGGCCATTATCGAGGCCAATCACGATGAGGCCGGCATGATTTGGCCAGAGGCGGTCGCCCCGTTCGGCATCGGCCTCATCAACCTGCGCAAAGGCGATTCGGCCTGCGATCAGGCCTGCGAGGCGGCCTATGCCGCCTTGAGCGCGGCCGGGCTCGAGCCGCTCTATGACGATACCGACGAGCGCCCCGGGGCGAAGTTTTCGGTCATGGACCTGATCGGCTTGCCCAAGCAGCTGATCATCGGCCCCAAGGGCCTGGCCAATGGCCAGGTGGAACTCAAGTATCGGCGCAGCGGCCAGCGCGAGGAGATGGGCCTCGAAGCGGCCCTCAACAGGCTGTGCGCGCATGGCTAACGGCAAGCGGGCCAAGCCCTTTGGCAAGTATGAGCGCATGTTGGCGCTGCGCTATCTGGGGGCCAAGCGCGCCCAAGGCGGCGTTGGCGCGATGGCTGTCATCTCATTCCTCGGGATATTGATCGCCGTTTTCGTGCTGATCGTCACCATGTCGATCATGAACGGCTTTCGCGAGACCCTGCTTTCGCGCATTCTGGGCGTTGGCGGGCACGTGATCGTGGATGTGCGTGGGCGCAGCCTCGGCGAGACGGAGGCCCTAGCCAGATCCGCGCGCGCCGTGCCGCAGGTTGTGCATGTCGCGCCCTTGGTCCAGGGGCAGGCGCTGGCCAATCTCGGCCCCAATGCCGCTGGGGCTTTGGTGCAGGGCATCAACAAGCGCGATTTGCAGCAATTACCCATCATAGTGCAGGGCATCAAGCAGGGCAGCCTCGATCGTTTCGATACCGATGAGGATGGGGCCGCCCGCGTGGTCATGGGCATCGTTCTGGCCCAGCAATTGGGCCTGACGCTCGGCGACAGCTTCACCTTGGTCGCGCCC
>CAZAGL010000215.1:0-4408 GCA_964484435.1 uncultured Caulobacteraceae bacterium | reverse complement strand
CGGGCTCGCCCTCGGCGATCGGGGTGACGAAGCGGACCATGGCGCCGTCGGTGCGCCCGGTTCTTCAGCCGATAGGCAGCCGAGGTCGTCTACCGAAGGCCAGCGTGGCGGAAGAACGACCCCGACTAAGGGTGCGCGCGGCTCAGGACCGGCGGCGTCGTGCGGCTATGCACAGCCCGCCGACTGCCATGAGCAAAAGCGGCAGGGCAGCGGGAACGGGGACGGGCGTAATCCCGGGAGTCGAGCCATCAGCGGTGCCTGCCAGCAGGATGAAGCTGCCGCCAAACCGGATCGTCCTTATGTCTGCGCTATCCGAGACAATGCCGCGAAATTCGAACTGATTGAAGCCGCCGGGCGTGGAAATCGGGGCGAGTGTGGAAAGATCGAATTCGCCCAGAAGCGCCCCAAGGGAGTCGAACGCCGAGATGATCGGGTTATTACCAGTTCCCGGTGCATAGTTCCAGAATCCACCGAAGGAAGAGATCAGGCTGTCGAAGGTCAGTTCGGCAAAGCCGGTGGCCGAGTCGACCCCGATGTAGACGGAGTCGCCCCCGAAACTCCCGTTGGCACCCAAGCCATAGCCGCCTTGGCCAATCACTGAACCATTGCCGGAGTTGCCGCCGCCGCCAGGCGCTGCGGTGAAGGTAATTCCGCCCGGAAGCGACTCTGGCCCGAACGTGAAGTTGTAGCTGCCGTTGGCATAGGCCGACAGGTCAAGCTGCGGGCCGGTATAGCCGGTTGGGTCAGTGGTCAGAACGACGGCTGCTGGAGCGACCTCGGCCAGCAGCAGTGCGCTGAGGAAAACAAGAGAGGCGATGGGCTTCATTACAGTCTCCAAATGATACAAGCCATTCAAATGGATCGCCGAACATCAGCGAGTCACAATCTGGACTGGCAATACACGCTAACCAGTTCCCGTTTTGGAAGCCATATCAATTTCAGATACTTTCGCAATCCAGAAGCGCCCCGTCATTCCGGAATGAAGCGCGGCAGTTTCGGCAGCAGCACCGCCATGAAGCGCTGGAGGCGGGCGTCGGCCTCGGCCTCGGGCTCGCCCTCGGCGATCGGGGTGACGAAGCGGACCATGGCGCCGTCGGTGCGCCCGCGCGTCAGGCTGTCGCGCAACACCGAGGCCTTCACCGCGAAGTCGTTGGTCATGCGGGTCCCGCGCTGCTCGAACCAGTAATAGACCAGCTGCTTGGACAGTCCCTTCTGGATCACCGCGCGGTTCAGGGTGAAGTCGCCATAGACGGTGCCCGGCATCGAGACGGGGTGGGGGTCGATCGAGAAGATCTCCCACCCGCCGACGGGCAGGCAGACCTCGGGCGAATGGATGCCCGCGCCCTCGGTCTGCTTGTCGTAGAAGGCCGAGAAGAAGTTGACCGGCTGCACCTCGCCCGGGGCGGCATAGGTGATGTCGATGTAGTCGGTGGCGCCCAGAACCGCCTCGACCGCAGGATCCAGCGTGCCGGGGGCCCCCGACCAGTCGCCGACCGTGCGGGGGAAGAGGGTAAAGCCGTCGCGCGCCACCTCGACCCGGGGCGGGGTGGGCACGGTGACGAAGGCCGTGGCGACCGCGGTGGACAGGACCGCCGCCGCGATCATCCCGCCCGCAGGCACGATGCCGCCCAGGCGGCGCATCTGTGCGCCAAACCCGGTGGTGTCGAGGTCGATGGTATCGGCCAGCGGCATCGGGTTCGGCGTCAGCCGCTGCAGCGCGATGGCGGTCAGGAACAGGATGCCGACGCAGGCGCCGAAGATCACCCAGCCTTCGAAGAAGTGCAGGAACCCCTCGGCATGGCTGATGCCATAGCTGTTCACCAGCACCCCGATCATGCCGATGCGGAAGCTGTTCATGAAGACGGTGAGGGGGGCGGCCATCAGCAGAAGCACCGCCTTGTGCCACATCGGGCCGCGGTAGAGGATCGCGAAGAGATAGCTGAAGGACAGGATCGGGAAGAGGTAGCGCAGGCCCGAACAGGCCTCGGCCACCTGCAGCTTGTAGATGCCAAGGTCGATCACGTTGCCTTCGAGAAAGACCGGGATGCCCGCCAGCTTGATGAACCAGACGCCAAGCTCGGACGAGATCAGCTGCAAAAAGATCGTCAACTTCCAGTAGAGGAACTGCGGCAGGGGCAGCATGAAGACCAGATGGATGACCGGCAGCTGGTGCTGCCGCCCGCGTGCCCAGCCCATGGTGGTCAGCACCACGCCGCCCACCCAGAGGATGAAGGCATAGGCCACCACATCGGGGATCTTCACCAGGTTGCCGAAGATGCCGAGGGTGAGGGCCAGAAGCACCACGAGGACCCCGGGCCGGCGGTCCACCGGAAGTGAGGCATCGACCGGCGCCTCGCGCCGCATCTCGCGCAGGAAAAGGTAGAGCGAGATCAGCGGGATCAGCGGCCCGTGGCTGTATTCCGGCGTGATCCAGGCGGTGGCGAGCGACTGGAACCCCAGCCAGAACACCGGCAGCCCTGCCGCCACCAGAAGGGCGAACCACAGAAGGCCCGCCCGGTTCAAGGACGGGGTCGCGGCGAGGGACTGGCCAGTGGCAAGGGACATGGGGCGGGATATCCGGAACGGGGAACGGGGAACGGGGAATGACGCGCGCGCGACCATAGCGTCTTTGCCGCGCTGCGGCCAGCGTCCACGCCGCCCGATCCGGCCGGAAACGGACTGTTCACGGGGTTTTCAGGGGGTTTTGGGGGGGCCGATCAGGCGGTGGCGGGGCGCGCGCGCACGCGGCTGACCGCCTGACGTCCGACCTGCCCCGCCAGATGCAGCGCCAGGGCAAAGGCCAGGGTCGCGGCCAGGGTGGTCAGGGCGAGGGCCACGCTCGCCTCGGGCAGGGGGGTGGCGCGCAGCAGGACCGCAGCAAGCATCGGATGCGCGAGATAGACGGTCAGCGCGAGGTCGGCGGCCATCCGCGACGCGCGGCCATCGGGCAAGGGCAGCATCAGGCACAGCCACAGCGCCGCGCCCGCCAGCGCCAGCTGCGTCGCCCCCTGCGGCCAGCCGGTGGCCACGAGCATCGCCCCCGTCCCGGCCAGCAGCGCGGCCCGCGCCGCGTGTCCCGGCAAGAGTGCCAGCCCGACCCCGAGCGCCACCGCCGGCGCGGCTTCCGCCCATTGCGCGAGGGGGCGGGGCAGGGCGGCCCCCTGCTGCATCAAGAGCGCGCCAAGCGCCACCGCCACCGCCAGCACCGCCAGCACCGTGCGCGCCGGATCCCCCAGCGGGGCCGCCGCCCGCGCCAGCGGCCAGAGGGCCATGCAGATGACGGCGGCAAAGGGCAGGAACCACAGGTGCAGGGCCGGGCCGGTCAGCACCATCCAGGGCGCGAACTCGGCCGCAAAGGGATGCCCGGCTGCCACCTCGGCCAGTTTCAGCGTGGCGTAGATCCCGCTCCAGACCACCCAGGGGGCCAGAAGCCGCCCCGCCCGCGCGCCCGTGAAGCTGCCGAAGGGTTGCCGTTCCGCCGCAGGCCAGGCCAAGAGGATCAGAAGCATCAGGAAGAAGGGCAGCCCGGCATAGCCGATCGCCGCCCCCGGGGCGCCCGAGTGGAACACCACGATGCCGCCTGCCGCGATCAGCCGGGCATGGTCCAGCGAGCCGTTGCGCATCCCGAAACTCCCCGTGACGCCTGCCCCGTGGCGCCTGTACAGATCCCTACAATATTAAACCTCACGTTGTATGGTTAATAAAAGGTTAAACCTAGGCGAGATTGTGGCGGCGAGATTGTGGCATGGCCTGTGTGGCCCGGACGGACCTGCGGACCGCGCTGCAGGCGGGACCTTGCCCGACGGACGGATGCCCCGGCGGTGCGAGGCCCCTTGCACCGGTTCCGCGCTGCGGCGACAGTGGTGCTGCCCCCTGCGAAGGACGTGACCGATGGCTGATACGATCATCCCCCTCATCCTCTGCGGCGGGTCGGGGACGCGGCTCTGGCCCTTGTCGCGCAAGAGCTTTCCCAAGCAGTTCTCGGCGCTTCTCGGTGAGGAGAGCCTGTTCCAGATGGCGCTGCGCCGCCTCTCCGGCCCCGGCTACGCCGCACCGGTGATCGTCACCGGCGGCGATTTCCGCTTTATCGTGACGGAACAGATGGCGGCGGCGGGCGTGACGCCCGGTGCCATCCTGATCGAGCCTGCCCCCCGCAACACCGCGCCCGCGATCCTGGCGGGCGTGCTGCAGGTGGCAGCGCAGGACCCCGAAGCGCTGATCCTTGTGGCCCCCTCGGACCATCTCATCCCCGATGCCGACGCCTTTCGCGCGGCGGTGGCGGCGGGGGTGCCTGCGGCCCGCGCAGGCCGCATCGTGACCTTCGGCATCGCGCCCACGCGGCCCGAGACGGGCGATGGCTGGCTGGAGCTTGACGGCAAGCCTGCGGGGACCGCGCCGCTGCCGCTGA
>CAZAGL010000214.1:0-4459 GCA_964484435.1 uncultured Caulobacteraceae bacterium | reverse complement strand
TCGAACCCAGCGAAATCCGACTTAAATTTCGCTGACGATGCTCTGGATCCCCGGCTTCGGCTGCGCCGAACCGGCGATGACGCAAAATATTGTAATAGTTCGCTATTTTCCGTCATGCCAAAGGCGGAGCGAAGTGGAGAGCCTTGGCATCCATCCCCAACAGGGATTCCCACCGATGCCTTCGGCACGATGGAACACCGCAAAACATGGCTGCGGGTTAAGACACGATCCAATGGGCCAATTCGCGCGGGCGGGTGATTTCGATGGTACGCCCGGCACCCGGCGCGAAGCTGCGCCGCTCGGCCAGGGGAAAGCGCGCCGGCGTGCGCCGCAAAGCCTGCTGCTGATCCAAGGGAATTCCCTCGGTTTCGATGATCAATACCGGGATGCGCAAATTGCTGGGGCAGGGCCCGGCCTGCTCATGCAATTGCGCCTGAACGCGCAGCAAAGCGCCGGCCTTGGCCCTGCTCCAGCGCTGGGCGAACAATTCGCGCGTATAGCCGCGCCAAAAGCCCGCCTCCTCGCTTGGGCAGGTCAAGCCCTTTTGAAAGGCGCGCTTGGCCCGTCGGCGCTGGTCAAAATTCCACATCGAGCCGCTGGCCTTGGCCCGCCGCTGGGCCGCCTTGGCGGCGCGCTGCATCGGCGAGGGCGCATTGATCAGGCTCAGCGCCCGCACGCAGCGCGGCTGGGCATCGGCAAGGCTCTGCGCCAAGAGGCCGCCAAAGCCAAAGCCCAGAACCGCCGCCTGGCTGAGCTGCTCGGCCTCCAAAACGGCGCGCAGCCCGTCCAGCAGATGATCGGCGCTGGCCGGCGCCTGATAATCGATGGCGATCACCCGCATGCGGCGCTCCAGGCATTCGATCAGCCGCCAAAAGCAATCGGCCGGGCGATCGGCATCGGGCAGCAGCACAAGCGCCGGGCCCGAGCCGCTGGCGAAATAGCTGAGCCCGCCATCGCTGGGCCCGGCAAACCGCGCTGGATGCAAAGAACGAAAGGCGGAAAATCGCTCCAGCAGGCTTACCTGCGCCTTGGCGGCGATATAGAATGCCTGCCAATCGGGCGCGGGGGCCCAGGCCTTGGCCCCTTCGGGAAGGGCCGCCAGGGCCGGGCTGGTTGCGTCGGCCAGATTTGCCGAAGAAATGGAATCCGTTGCCATGCTGAAAGATGCCGCCCTTGAAGCCCTGATCGGCACCGCACGCGCGGATGCCGCAAAAGCATTCTATCATAATGTACTTGGTCTAACTTTAGAAAGTGAAGACCAGTTCTCGATTGTCTTCGCGATGGATGGGGCAAAAGTGCGCCTTTCCAAGGTGCCCAGCGTCCTGCCTTCGGCCTATGCCGTTTTGGGCTTTCGCGTTGCCGATATCGAGGCCAGCCTGGCCGCGCTCGTCAAAGCCGGGGCCCGCGTGGAGCGCTTCCCCTTTCTGGCCCAGGATGAGGCCGGCATCTGGCAGGCACCCGGCGGGGCCCGTGTCGCCTGGTTTCGTGATCCCGATCTGAACCTGCTCAGCATCATGCAGCCCTGATCGGCGCGCGGCCCCGTGCCAATTGCCTTGCCCCCGCCCAGATTGCCCGGCGGGCCTTATCTTATGGGCATTGTCAACACCACGCCCGATAGCTTTTCCGATGGCGGGCTATTCACCGATCCGACAAGCGCCGTGGAGCAGGCCTGCCGGCTCTGGGAGGCCGGGGCCGATCTGATCGACATTGGCGGGGAAAGCACCCGCCCGGGGGCCTTGCCCGTCGGAACGCAAGAAGAGATCGCGCGCACTTCCCCCGTGATCGCCGCGCTGGCCGCGCGCATCCCCGCTTGGCTCTCCATCGATACCATGAAGCCGCAGGTGGCCCTGGCCGCGGCCCAGGCCGGCGCGCGCCTGTGGAATGATGTCGGCGCGTTGCAGGCCCCCGGCGCGCTGGAGATGGCGGCCAGGCTCGATCTGCATGTGCTGCTCATGCACAAGCAAGGCGAGCCCGAAACCATGCAGCACGCCCCGCATTATGAGAATGTGCGAGAAGAGGTGACGGCCTTTTTGCAAACGCGGATCGAGGCGGCCCTGGCAGCCGGCATTGCCGCCGATCGGATCTGGATCGATCCCGGCATCGGGTTTGGCAAAACCCTGGCGCATAATGGCATGCTTTTGCGCGCTTTGCCGGCCATGCGCGCCAGGCTGGGATTTCCCGTCTGCGTCGGGCTATCGCGCAAGCGCTTCATCGCCGCGATCGAGGCTCAGGCAGGCCGCCCGCCATCCGCCCCGCAGGCACGCCTCGGGGGCTCCCTGGCCGGGGCGCTGTTCGCGGTCGCCCAGGGCGCGGACATGCTGCGCGTGCATGATGTGGAGGAGACCCTCCAGGCCCTCCAAATCATGCGTTTTTTGGGGGCGCAATGGCCAAGCTAGCGATCCGCGCCGGCCGGCAGCGCCGCCGTCAAGCCAGGGATGCGCGCCGCGCCGATCGGCACGCGCAAATTGGCTCCGCGCTCGGCCGCGCCAAACGGCTCGACGCGCCCGCCCAAGCATTCCCCCAAAAAGGCCTCGGCGGCGGCGTAAAAGGCCAAGCGGTTTTGCGGTTGCACCAATTCCCCGCCCTCATCGGGGAAGGAAAGATAGGTGATGTGCGCGCCATTGGCCTCCAGGGCCTGGGCCATCTGCGCGCTTTGCGCCGGCTTGACCTGCGCATCCTTGCCGCCCTGGGCCAGCAGAACAGCCCCTTTCACGCGATTGGCATAGCGCACCGGCGATTGGGCCCGCAGCGAAGCGAGGCCCACGGGGAGGCGCGGATCGCCAATGGCGACATAGAGGTTTTCCAGATCCGCCTTCCAATAGGCCGCCAGCCCGGCGAGAAAGGCTTCCAGATTGGATGGGCCGCCCAGCGAAACGGCGCAGGCAAAGCCCGCGGGGTAGAGGGCCATGGCGGCCAGCGCGCTATAGCCGCCGAAAGCCTGCCCCATGATGGCCATCCGCGCCGGATCGGCGATGTTCTGCGCCTTGGCCCATTCGGCCCCATCTTGCAAATCCTCCTGGATCTTCGCACCCCATTGGCGATTGCCGGCATGGACGAAGGATTTACCAAAGCCCGTCGAGCCCCGAAAATTGATCGACAACACCGCATAGCCGCGATTGGCCAGCCATTGATGCAGCGCAAAAAAGCCATATCCATCGCGCGCCCAGGGCCCGGGATGGACGAGCAGGACCGTCGGCAAAGGCATATCGGGCCGGCCATCCCCATCACCATCCGAGCCGGCCGGAAGGGTCAAATAGGCCACCAAGGTCAGCCCATCACGTGCCGAGATTTCGGCGGGGATCATCGGCACCAGCATGGAATCCAGCAGGCCCGGGCGCTCGGCGAACAGGGTGCGCAAGGTCTTGCCGGGGCGATCATACAGCAGCACGCGCGGCGGGGTTTGCGGGCCATCCTCCTCCACGATCCAGCGCTGATCATCGCGGGACCGGCTGACGATGACGGGCTCGCCGATGAGGCGCGCCTCCAGAAATTCCAGATCCGCTTTGGCTTCTGGAGTCAAAGGCTGCCAATTGCGCTTGAGATATTGGCCGGCAAAGGCCTGCGGCTGATGCGTCACCGGGCTGATCCACACATCGGTGACATCCGCGCCCTGGTGCTCACCCAACACGGATTTTTCGCCGCTTTGGGTATCCAGCCGGATCAAGGCGGCGCGATCGCGCCCAACGCTGTCCAGCATCAACAGCGCCTTGCCCTCCGCGTCAAAGCCGATCGGCGCGAACAAGCGGGCATCTTCGGGTGCCAGCGTGAGCAGGCGCTTCCACCCGCCCACCGCATCCTGGGCCCAAAGCTCCAATTCGCCGCCGCGCACGTGCTGGCTGGCCAACCGCAAACGGTTATCCTGATCGGCCCAGAACCCCCCGAAACCGCGCTCATTGCGATAGACCAAGGCCGGTTCGCCCGAGCGGATATTGATGCTGTAAACATCGCGCCAGGCCGGATCGCGCGAATTCATGGCGATCAGCACGGCCAAGGGATCGCGCGAAGTCAGGCTAAGGACCTGCGCGCTGACGCCGCTTGTGGGGGTCAGCGCGCGAATTGCCCCATTGGCCACATCCAATGCATAAACCACCCAGTTTTCATCGCCATCGCGGTCTTGGGTGTAAAGCAGGCTGCGGCCATCCGGGCTCCAGCCATGCCAGCCGATGCGGCCCTTGGCCTGGCCGGTCACGGCGCGGGCCTCGCCCAGCGAGGAAACCGGCGCGACCCACAAATTGAGCGCGCCATTGCGCGGCGCGAGATAGGCCAGATTGCGCCCATCCGGGCTGATGCGCACCTCCGAGCGCGCGGGATCCCCCAGCAGGAGATTTCTGGAGATCAGCGGGGCTTGCGCGGGCTGGGCACGTTCTTCACCCGCGCCAAAGCGGCAGCCGCCCAAGGCCAATATGACCGGCACAAGCAAGAGCAAAAGCCAATTCTGGCGCGCGGGAAACATGGGCAT
>CAZAGL010000213.1:0-4463 GCA_964484435.1 uncultured Caulobacteraceae bacterium | reverse complement strand
CGCACGTTTGGCTGGCCGGGGATGGCCCGCAAAAAGAAGATCTCGCGGCGCTGGCCAACAAGCTGGGCCTTGATCAGCGCGTGCATTTTCTAGGGCGCGATGAGAATCGCGCCGCTTTGCTCAGCACGTGCGATGTTGTGGCCTTGCCCGCGCGCGAGGATCATTTGGGCCTGGCCATTCTCGAAGCCTGGGCGGCCAAGCGCCCGGTGATCGCCACGCAAATCGGCGGGGCGGCATCGCGGATCATGCCGGAGCGTGACGGCCTGCTGGTGCCCAGCGAAGACCCTGAGGCCCTGGCGCGGGCCCTGCGCCGCGCACTGGAGGATGGCGATCTGGCCGCCAATTTGGTGGCCAATGGGGCCGTGCGCTTTGCCAAGGGCTATACCCAAACCGCTTTCACGCGGGCCGCGCTCAGCCTTTATGAGCGCGTGGACCGGGCAGCGCAGGCGCGCGCGAAGGCCTCCGCGCTGGCCGAACCATGACGCGCGAACACGCGGGTGATGCCGGCTTTGCCCATGCGCTTGAGCCCGGCTTCGAAGCTTTCTTCCGGCTTCAGGATCATTTCGGCATCGAAATCATCGCCGTGATCGCTCAGCGCGAAAAAGGGCAGGCCGGTTTTTACTTTGGTGAAAAAGCCGATATTGAGCGCTTCGGCTTCGGCTGCGGCCATGCCCAATTCGATTGCGATCCCGCCGGCGCGCAGCAAGGCCAGCCCGGCCCCCGCGGCCTGGGGGTGGGGATCTTGGCAGGCGATGAGGACGCGCGCGGGCCGTGCCGCCAGGATCCTTTGCGCGCAGCTTGGGCTGTTGTCGCTGCGCCGGGCGCAGGGCTCCAACGTGATATAGATATCGGCACCGGCGGCCGCTTCGCCGGCTTCGCGCAAAGCGAGTTCTTCGGCATGCGGGCGCCCGCCATCATCGGTGGCCGCTTCGCCGCAGACCTGCTCGGCGCGCACGATGACGCAGCCAACGGCCGGATTGGGGGCCACGCGGCCAAGCTGGGCACGAGCCAAGGATAAGGCCCGGCGCATGAATACGGAATCGAGCGGCTTCATGAAGCCGCCGCGCCGCTCGGCAAAGGCTGGGCCCGCTGGGCATCGAGATAGCGCGCCCGGTGGATTGCGAGATCGGGGCCAAGATCCAGCAGCAAGGGATTGCCCGTGGGGATTTCCAATTGCGTGATGGCCTCGTCACTCAGCCCCATCAGATGCTTGGCGATGGCCCGCAGCGAATTGCCATGGGCCACGATCAGCAAATCCTCTCCGGCCCGCAAAGCCGGCGCGAGCTGCGCCTCGAAAAAGGGCAAGACGCGCCGTAATGTATCGAGCAGCGATTCGGTGTCCGGCACCGTGCCGATGCGCGCATAGCGCCGATCCGCCTCGAAGGCATAGGGGCCGCCCGGAGCCAGAGGCGGGGGGGCGATGTCAAAACTGCGCCGCCAGATGTGCACCTGCTCTTCGCCGTGTGCTTTGGCCGTTTGCGCCTTGTCGAGGCCGGTCAGCGCCCCATAATGGCGCTCATTCAATTGCCAATCCTTGTGCAGCGGCAGCCAGGGCCGGGCCATCGCATCGAGGGCCAGATTGGCGGTGCGGATGGCGCGCGTCAGCACCGAGGTGTGCGCGCGGGCAAATTCCACGCCGCATGCGCGCAAAAGCGCGCCTGCATTGCTGGCCTGATTTTCGCCCTCGGGCGTGAGATCGACATCCACCCAGCCGGTGAAGCGGTTTTCGAGATTCCACTGGCTTTGGCCGTGGCGAAGGAGGGCCAGATTGGGCACGGAATGATCCTTTTGAAGGGTCTGCTTCTATCCGGTCATGAGCGCCTCTGATAGACCAAGCACGCGAGCCGGAATAGATGGGGAAATATGCTCAATTTCCAGGGCCGATTGCACACATTTGCCTCGGGCATGGCGTTTTATGCGCTGTTCGCCATCTTGGCTGGGGAGCTGATTTTTTTCAGCCTGGGCAGTCCGCCTTCGCCGCGCCCGGCCCGTGCGCAAGCCGGCCAGCCGCAGGCGGGGGAGATCGTGTTCGATCCCGCCGCCTTGCAGCACGCGGCTGTGCAGGGGTTGATCGGCTATGTGCCACGGGCGCGCGATGGCAGGCCGCTGGCGCTGCGCCTGGCGGCTGGCCGATCCAGCACGGCGCAAAGCGGCGCGCGCCTGGAATTGACGCCGCAATTGAAAGCCGCCAGCGCGGGCAAGCGGGTGCGGATCCGGGTTGTTACCCAGCCCTTGGAAGTGACCAATGCGGCGGCTTTGGCCGTGCGCCTGGAGGGCGCAGGGCCGGGGGCCTGGAGCCAACGCGCCCTGGAAGATGGCAAAGCCATGCGTCTTGTTTATGATTTTCCGGCCTTGCCCGAGGGGATAAGCGCCATCTGGCTGCGCCCCATCGCCCCAGACCGCACAGATTATGATTTCGGCACGGAAATCCGCCGCGTGGACGTGATGTTCGCGCCGGCGATCACCCCAAACGAATGATCACAATTGTGCGCGTGCGGGGAAGCGGTTAAGCCGAGGTCAAATCGCAAGGGAAAGCCATCATCGCATTCGGCCACCCGATCGGGCGCACGCGCGCGCCGTTGTCATGAGGATATCGAGAATCCATGGATATCGCACCGGTGGCCAATCTGGCACCCAATTCCTTCGCATTTGAAACGCAGCCTTTGGTGAAGGCCACGGGCTTTCGTGAATATGACGCGCGCTGGTGGTTCGGTGCGCCGGGATCGGCCAAGGCCCCGGAGCTGAACCTTCTGGGCGTGCAGGCGCTGGGGGCCGGCCTTGGCAGTCTGCTGCACGAATTGGGCGTGAAGCCGCGCCTCATTACCGGCCATGATTACCGCTTTTATTCCATGAGCATCAAGCAGGCGCTGGTTCTGGGCCTGGTGCAGGCCGGGATCGAGGTGCTGGATATCGGTCTATGCCTTTCGCCCACGGCCTATTTCGCGCAATTTGCCCTCGATGCGCCGGGCGTGGCCATGGTCACGGCCAGCCACAATGAAAATGGCTGGACGGGCGTGAAAATGGGGGCCGCCCCGCCTTTGACCTTCGGCCCGGAAGAAATGGGCCGCTTGCGCGATATCGTGCTTTCGGGGCAATCCATCGCCCGGCCCGGTGGCTCCTATGCGCTGATCGAGGGCCTGCGCGAGCGCTATCTCAAGGACATCGCCAGCCGCTTCCGGCTTTCGCGGCCGATCCGCGTGGTGGCGGCCTGCGGCAATGGCACGGCCGGGGCCTTTGCGCCGGATTTGCTGCGCCGCATCGGTGCCGAGGTGATCGAGATCGATTGCGAATTGGATTGGCGCTTCCCCAAATACAACGCCAACCCCGAAGATCAGGCCATGCTGCACGCCATGGCCGATGCGGTACACGAGCACGGGGCCGAATTGGCGCTAGGCTTTGATGGAGATGGCGATCGCTGCGGCGTGGTCGATGACACGGGCGAGGAAATCTATGCCGACAAGATCGGCCTGATGCTGGCCCGCGATTTGAGCGCCAGCCATCCCGGCGCGCGCTTCGTGGTGGATGTGAAATCCACGGGCCTTTACGCCATCGATCCCGTCTTGGCGGCCAACGGGGCCAGCGTGGAGTATTACAAAACCGGCCATTCCTATATCAAGCGGCGCACCCATGCGCTGAACGCCCTGGCCGGCTTTGAGAAATCGGGGCATTTCTTCTTCCGCGAGCCCTTGGGGCTTGGCTATGACGATGGCCTGGTTTCGGGCTGCGCCATTTTGGCCATGCTCGATCGGGCGGGGCAAAAGCGCCTGTCACAATTGCGCGCCGCACTGCCGGTTTCCTTCACATCCTTGACCATGTCCCCGCATTGCGACGACGAAGCCAAATATGCCGTCGTGGAAAAAGTGTGCGCCTATTATCAGGGCCAAGCGGGCGGCATGATCCTTGGCCGAAAAGTGCGCGACGTGAACCTCGTCAATGGCGTGCGCGTCACGCTGGAGGATGGCTCCTGGCTCTTGGTGCGGGCCTCTTCCAACAAGCCGGAATTGGTGGTGGTGGTGGAAAGCATGCGCAGCGATGGCGACATGCGCGCGCTGTTCCGGGACGAAGTGCGACCAAGGCTGGCGGCCTTTGCTGAAGTCGGCACTTATAATCAGGAGATTTGAGCCATGCGGGTTGCGGTGATTGGCACGGGCTATGTCGGCCTTGTATCGGGCGCATGCTTTGCCGATTTCGGCCATGTAGTGACCTGTGTCGATAAGGATGCCCGCAAGATCGACATGCTGCGCGCCGGGGATATTCCGATTTTCGAGCCGGGCCTCGATCAATTGGTGGCCCAGAATGTCAAGGAAGGGCGGCTGTTTTTCACGCTCGACGCGGCGCAGGCCATCCGCGATGCCGATGCCGTGTTTATCGCCGTGGGCACGCCTTCGCGGCGCGGCGATGGCCATGCCGATCTTTCTTATGTCTATGCCGCCGCCAAGGAAATCGCGCAATTGATGAGCGGC
>CAZAGL010000212.1:0-4484 GCA_964484435.1 uncultured Caulobacteraceae bacterium | reverse complement strand
TGAGAAACCGGCTCAAGCTCGGACACCAGCTCACCCTCGGCCCGCTTTGGCACCGGCCCTGAGCGTCCCCGCAGCGCCAGCAGCGGTTCAAACAGCCATTCGGCAAAGCTGCGCTCCTCCAGGATCACATCAGCGGTTAAAGCCATGCCGGGCTGGAGCGGCATTTGCGCCCCAAAGGCGCTCGAACACCAGGTTGCCCTCACGATCCAGGACAATCAGACGCCATCCACGCTTGGGAACATGCACCACAAAGTTATCCCCGCCATATACAATAGATCGATGCAGGGGGACTATTGATCGATCTTCCCCAATCTGGCGCACTTCCGCGACATAATTGGTTCCGTCTTTTCCGAACGTGTTGGCAATCCGTTGGGCATGCAATCCTCGTTCAGAAAGCAAGCGCGCCGATGAATTTGCGGGCGGCAGCATAAAATAATCAACGCCTCGCCGTTGTGAATCGGCATTCTGAAAGAAAATCGGCCTCCCCGATGAAGAAACCTGGCTTGGTACACAATCGATTTGCGATACGCGCAATACACGCAGCCCTTCGCTGTGCTCGACATGCCAACCCATTAAATGTTTTGACCCCGGAGGCGTTTGCTCACTTGCCCGAAGATGCCCGCGCCCGCTTAAAACCACCACTTTGCGCCCGCCTCGAACGAGTTCCGCAAGGTTTCGCGCCTGGACCCGCTCACGGTTTTCGGCTCCATTTTCTGCGAGAATTGGATCCTCGGCGGTTTGCTCATAAGCGGCAAGCTGCATGCCAAGGGACAATGCCGTATCAGTCAGCAAACGAAACGTCGGCTCATCGGAATAAACACCATCGCTCACCCGCAAGCCACTGGCACCATGATCTCGCTCCACGTCTTTAATGAAGGTCTCCGCCGCAAGCGTATCATATCCGAGTTTTGCCAGTTTCGGCAGCAGCAAAGCAAGCTGTGCTCTATGCCTGCCGATTTCGTGGTGCTCATTGATGATGAAAACATCAATGTCTTTTTCTTTTGCGCCTATCTGTTCCAGAGTGCGAATGTCTTTTTTACCGGGTAATGGGCAGTTGAGCACCTTGGGGTGACCATATAATGCTTCCGCCTCATTGTACTCTCCCAAAAAGTTAAGCACTTGCGCCTTTAACGGCCGGCCGGTTTCCCCAAGCTGATCGGTTAACGAGAGCGCCAACAGATATTGACGCTTTGACAGCGCCTCCCATGCGCCCTCGAGAGGATTGGCATTGGCCAGCAATACACTTGCCAACAAAAATGCCCCAGTCAGGCCGATGCCAATTCTCCACATGCGACACGCTCCACGAGATCACAAAATCGCTCAACAACCTCATCGAGATTGTGTTCCAATACCGACTGCCACTGCCCTTCCGGGTTGCACTCCAAGAAATATGGCGTTTCCTGTCCTGGCACAGCGATCAAATCAAAGACGCCATAGCGCAAACCCGCAGCCTTGAGATAATTGCGGCACAACTGCTCCACAATTAAGCTGTTGTTGGTCCTATGATAAACAGGTTTCAACAATCTCACATCCGGGTGAAGCCGGTCCTCAATATTTCCCTCTATTTCGTAAGGGAATATGCAGTCGTCAATTGCGATAACGCGCAATTCTCTGCCAAAAACCAAGCGCTTTTGAACCATCATCGGCACGAACGAAAAAGCCTCCGGTGGTAATTTTAAAAAAACCTCTCGGTCAACAGCTGTGGTGACCAAAACGCCGCGCAACGCCGTATCATCCGATAGCACAGGACTTCCCATAGCCTTAATTACGCATTTACCGACGCGGTCAACAAAATTAATTATCGCATCCTTACTTGTACTAATGACAAATTCCGCAACAGAGAACCCTACATTATGTGCGATTTTTAGCTGGTATGGCTTTGAGTTTTGGCGAAGCAGATTAACTTCTGGCTGTACTGAAAGATTCAAATAACTGGCCGATATGGCATCTACCGCAGCACGCCATTCGCTAACCCTCAAATTTAACACGACGCGCGGAAGTTCGCCATGTGTTTCTCGAAACTCATTCGGCACTTCCGGCCTAATCTTTGATCGACGCCAGATTACTTTTGGTGACGAAAAAACGCAACCGCTCACAGACACCCTGAGCAAATTTTTTTGATCAATAAAAATTGAAATCGGTTGATTTTTGTCGTGGTCGATGACTTCGCATAGCACACTCCGTCTAGCAAGTTCTTCGATAACTTTACTTGTGTACAAATCTCTCCCAGAACATATTACCCAGCAACTCACGGTCGCTCCTAAATATTTTAATCGTCTACACGATATCTTTCTAAAAAATGGATCGGCGAGCCGAATTGACCCGCCGATCCCCGTGCTTTAACTAGTAATCATCAACCCACTGCAGCCCCCCTTTGGCATCCAGTGGTCTAAGGCAATCATTAGACGGATCAGAGTCCCTTCGATCATCGACAACTTTGCAACCACCAGACACAACATCTACCTGCTCGACAGACAACTCTACAAGATCCGAAGACGCCAAGAGTAAAGCAACTTGCTGCATTTCGCTTCTCCTCCCGCCTGCCTCAGAAAACCACGCACCGCCCGGCGGGGGAAGCGGCGGGTGATGGGGTTCACCCGCTTGGCGGCGGCTGGAAGGGGTGCGGCGGCGGCGCGTGCGCCTCCAATACATCAATGGGTTCAGGCTCAGTCTTAAGCCGATGCGCAGACGCAGGCTGAGAAACCGGCTCAAGCTCGGACACCAGCTCACCCTCGGCCCGCTTTGGCACCGCCCCGCCCCGGGCCCGCAGCGCCAGCAGCGGCTCAAACAGCCATTCGGCGAAGCTGCGCTCTTCCAAGATCACATCGGCGGTTAAAGCCATGCCGGGCTGGAGCGGCACTTGCGCCCCAAAGGCGCGCAGGCTCTGCGCATCGAGCGCGGCCACCACCCGGTAAACCGGCTCCTGCACCGGCACCGCCGCGCTCACCTCCGCGGGGACCAGAACGCTGGCCGAGACCTCGCGCACCTCGCCCCAGGCCGGGCCAAATTTCTGGTACGGAAACGCATCGTACAAAAGACGAACCCGTTATTGCATCGTCAGGGAAATCCAAGCCGGATTTCACTGGGTTCGATGCAATGCCTAATTGACTCAGCGTATTTTCAACAAAATCGCGACTGTGCTTTTGTTGAAAATGCGCTGGCCGGGCTGGACAAAACCAATGGCCCGCGAGGGCACGTATAGCATTTCGGGCCCAGTTTGCAGCTACCCCAGAGGTTATTTGCTTGGGATAGGCTGTCGCGCCGCCGGAACTTCAGCAGAAGCGGCCGGTACCAACATATCTCTCCCGTTTACCCTTCGCACCACATACAGGCCTGGTTTTAGGGTGCCACTGGGATCTACGATCAAGTGGAATGCCTCCACCCACGTGCCATCTGAATTCATCGCCCCTTCGATGACGCGTATAAATACTCGTGCCGCTAGAGGATCTGGGTCGCATTGCAGTTCTATCCTCGAAACAGCTGAAAAATACCGTCTCATCCAGCGATTTATTTGTCCAACTATCTCATCACGTACTTCGTCTGTGTAAATGGCTCGATCGTTACGTTTCAGGCTAAAATCTGTAATTTGATAGAACTGCCCATTTTTTGTATCGTTAGGATGCACCCATTGCATAGATACCTCTGTTGTGACCCCAACGCAATCTTCTCTAACAACAATGCCTCCTCGCTCAGGTGTTAGCGGTGGAATGGCTAAAACGCTGCCCGATGCGAACAAATACGCACCAATAACCATCGAAATAAAATGTTTCATTACGGAGCCCCTACTAATGTTCCCAGGCTTTGTCTGGAGCTATCAACAGGTGCATCGGATATTGAATATTCATACACTCCGGCTGATACCGCTATGTACTGAACGAGGAACGGGTTTACAGAAATGCCGTTATGTGTCGCTGAGGCTGCAAGGTTTAACACAGTGCCCCAGTCATTACTCCCATTTCTGTTCGTGTAGGGGCTCGAAGGGGTGGGCTCCGCGCCCCCCGGGTGATTGTGCAGCAAGCCAAGTATCTCTGAGCCCACTGGAAGGAATATCCCGGCAGTAGAAGCGTGTGTCGCGTTATATTGCGTGCTTAGCGGAGATAACTGTAATGTCCCACTGCTGTCTCTGAATATGATTGCCACGCTTTCATAGGAATTTTGGCCAATCAACAGACCGGTCGGCACAACAACATCGCGGATATCTTGTATGTTCACGCCAACAGGATAAAGGTCAACTCTCGGTATCATCGCATCCAACAAATCGGGCAGCGGCTCCAGATACGCATCGAGAAGCGGCGGCGCGAAGAACGCGTTTGGGCCGGCCAGGTCCGGCCCACCTTGATAACCGAAGCGCCCATCAAAGCCGAGAAGATCGCCAACGCCACCGAAGAAGCCGCCAAGGCTTAGGCTTCCGGGACCGGCGTTGTCGAAGCCGAAGCGCCCATCAAAGCCGAGGAAATCGCCGGCAGCGTGGAAGAACGAGCCAA
>CAZAGL010000211.1:0-4507 GCA_964484435.1 uncultured Caulobacteraceae bacterium | reverse complement strand
CGATGATGGCCTGGCGCGAAACGCCAACGCGGGTGCCAAGTTCGGCCTGGGTCCACCCCTTTGCGCTGCGCAAGGCTTTTAGATGATTGATCATCGCTTCGAGCTGTTCAAGAACGGCGACACCACGCCGTACAGCAGGACCAGCAGCGGGAAGCTCAGCCAGCCCGGGGCGTGTGGGGCATTGGCATAGCTTTCGGCGAAACCCCAGGCGGAAAACAACGCGATGGTCAGGCCCATGGCCGCGATAATGCGTTTGGCCATCAGCGCGCCGACAAACTCATCGGAATCGCGGATCAGGGCCAGGATGCTCCAGATCTGGCCGGCAACCGGAAAGGCCACCATCACGGCAAAGGCCCAGCGCGTTGGGCTGCTCATGTGATCGAGGAAGCCCGTAATCGCCACCGCATTGAGAACGCAATAGCTCATGACGAAGAGAGACATGCGCTTCGCAAAGATGGAGGCAGCGCGCTGGTTGTGGTCCATGTAAGGTCTCCCTGACAAATGTGAGAGACGCATAGCCCCGTCATAAAGTAAGGTCAAGCTGACATTGCGCGCAGGCGATCGATTGCGCCTTGCAGGAGATAAGCCGCGGCATGCATATCCACGCGCGCCGCGCGCTTGGTGCGGCTCATGTCGAGGCCGATGAGCTCACGCGTTACGGCGGCGGTGGTCAGCCTCTCATCCCAGAGCAGGCAGGGCACATCGCGCAGGGCCAAGAGATTGCGCGCCAAGGCCCGCGCGGCTTGGGCAGAAGGACCGGAACTGCCGTCCATGTTGAGCGGCAGGCCAATGACAAGGCCCATGCTGTTGCGTTGATCGTATACGGCCCATAAACGCTGCGCATCCTGGCTCAACTTGGTGCGGGTGATCACCTCCACGGGGCTGGCCAGGCGCCGATCGGGATCGCTGGCCGCCAAACCGATGCGCTTGGAGCCGGGATCGAGGCCGACCAGGGCACCGCGGTCAGGTAAGGCGGCGGCAAAGCCTGGGGCTTCCAAAACGGGCATGCTGCCAGGATAGGGAGCGCCAACGCGGCTGCCTAGCAAGAAAGCAAGGATTTCCGAAAGCGGGGCAAGCGGGCTAAAGCTTGGCCATGATCGTGATCATTCTGGCATCGATTGCCCTGGCGGCTTTGGCCGGGTTTGCCGTGCAACGCGGGGGCGTGTGCGTGGTGGCCGCAGCCCGCGATGGGGTTTTGGCCGGTCAATGGGCCGGCTTCATCGCCTTTTTCGAATGCGCGGCCTGGGCATTGTGCCTTTATCTCCTGCTCGATGCGCTCGGCCTGCGGGCGATTGGCGGCTGGAGCGCGCAGGCCAGTTGGCAGGGAGCCTTGCTGGGCGGGGCGCTGTTTGGCTGCGGGGCCTTGGTCAATGGGGCCTGTGCCTATGGCGCGATGGGGCGCCTGGCGGCGGGGGAGATTTCGTTCCTTGCCATGCTGGCCAGCTTTTTTCTCGGCGCGAAAGGCAGCCAGCACCTGCTGGCCAGCCATTTTCCGGCGATGGACATGCATTTTTCCATGCACGGCCCGGCTTTGCTCGCGGTTTGGGGGCTTTTGGGCGTGTTCGTGCTTGTGCAGGCCGTGCGGGCCATGCGCGGCGCGCGCGGCTGGCGCGCGGCGTGGCGGGTTTTGTTGGCCAGATCCTGGCCCGTTTCGATGACCATGGCCGTGATCGCTTTGGCCAATGTGGGCCTGATCGGGCTATTGACCCACTGGACCTATACCGGCTTGCTGATCGATCTGGCCGCTGGCCATGCGCATGCCGATGGCCTGCGCGCCATCTTGGCTTGCGTTTTCTTGGGTGGCGCGGTTGTGGGCGCGTGCAGCGCGGGGCGCTTTCGCTGGCGCCTGGCTCGGTGGCGCGAGCTCAGCGGGCGCGCCAGCGGGGGCGCGTTGATGGGCGCGGGCGCAGCGCTGATCCCCGGCGGCAATGACGGGCTGATCGTGATGGGCCTGCCGCTGCTGCTGCCCAATGCAATTGTGGCCTATGCCAGCATGTCGGCGCTGGTCTTGGCGGGCTTTGCCATCCGCCAGCGCTTCCAGAGGCGCGGCGCGGGCGCGTGATGCGTGCCGACGCCTTGCCAAATTCCACGCTGGTCCTTACTGGCTATCCATGAACATACGCGATGCTTTGACCTTCGATGATGTCCTGCTGCAGCCCGGGGCATCGGACGTGCTGCCTGCCGATGCCGATGTCCGCACGCGCCTGACCCGCACCATCGGGCTCAGCATTCCCTTGATGTCGGCGGCCATGGATACCGTCACCGAGGCGCGCCTGGCCATCGCCATGGCCCAGGCCGGCGGCATTGGTGTCATCCACCGGAATCTGGCCATCGAGGAACAGGCCGCGCAGGTGCGCCAGGTCAAGCGCTTCGAAAGCGGCATGGTCATCGACCCCGTGACGCTATCGCCCGATGCCAGCGTCGCCGAGGTGCGCGCCTTGCGCGATCGCCACCGCATTTCCGGCTTCCCTGTCGTCGAGCGCGATGCCAATGGCCAGCCGGGCAGGCTCTTGGGCATCATCACCAATCGCGATACGCGCTTTGCCGAGGATCCGAACGAAAAAGTCGAAAGCCTGATGACGCGCAATGTCATTTCGGTGCGCGAAGGGGCCCCCCCCGAAGAGGCGCGCCGGCTGCTGCACAAGCACCGGATCGAGCGCCTGGCCGTGATCGATGAGGCGGGCCGCTGCGTGGGCCTGATCACGGTGAAGGATATGGACAAGGCCCAGGCCCATCCGGGCGCGGCCAAGGATGGCCAGGGCCGCCTTCTGGTCGCCGCCGCCTCGACCGTGGGCGATGCCGGTTTTGAGCGCTCCATGGCGCTGATCGATGCGGGCGTGGATGCGCTCGTCATCGATACGGCGCATGGGCATTCGAAATCGGTGTTGCAGGCGGTGGAGGCGGTCAAGCGCCATTCCAACCGCGTGCAGGTGATCGCCGGCAATATCGCCACCCGGGAAGGGGCTTTGGCGCTGATCGGGGCGGGTGCCGATGCCGTCAAGGTCGGGATCGGGCCCGGATCGATTTGCACTACGCGCATCGTGGCCGGGGTGGGCGTGCCGCAATTGACGGCCATCATGGAGGCGGCCGATGCCGCGTGCGCCGCCAATGTGCCGGTGATCGCCGATGGCGGGATCAAGTTTTCCGGCGATTTCGCCAAGGCCCTGGCCGGCGGGGCCGAAGTGGCCATGATCGGCTCGTTGCTGGCCGGTACCGAAGAGGCCCCCGGCGAGGTTTTCCTCTATCAAGGCCGTTCATATAAGGCCTATCGCGGCATGGGCTCGCTCGGGGCGATGGCGCGCGGCTCGGCGGATCGGTATTTCCAGAAGGAAGTCTCCGATCAGATGAAGCTGGTGCCCGAAGGGATCGAAGGGCGGGTGGCCTTCAAGGGCCCGGTGGAGCCGATCCTGCACCAATTGATCGGTGGGCTGCGGGCGGCCATGGGCTATACCGGAGCCAAGGATCTGGCCCAGCTGCGCCAATTGGCCTCTTTCGTGCGGATTTCTGCGGCGGGCCTGCGCGAAAGCCATGTGCATGGCGTGGCCATCACCCGCGAAGCGCCCAATTACCCGCTGGGCGGGGACTGAACCAAGTGTTGCCTGCCGTTTTGACGCGGCTATATCTCCTGAATCTGATACGCAAAGGGCTGATCCTTGGCCATTGACGAAAACACCGTGCGGCGCGTCGCCCATCTTGCCCGTTTGGCGCTGCCACAAGAGCGCATCGCCCCCATGGCGCAGGAGATTTCCGGCATTTTGGCCTGGATCGAGCAATTGGGCGAAGTGGACGTGGACAACGTCGCCCCCATGGCCAGCACGATCACTGATGCCGGCCTGGCCCTGCGCGAGGACCGGGTCACCGAAGGGGCCAATACGCCTGCCATTCTGGCCAATGCCCCCAAATCCGAAGATGGCTTTTTCGTTGTGCCGAAGGTGGTCGAGTGAGCGATCTGAATGCCCTGAGCCTGGCTGGCGCGCTGGACGGCCTGGAAAAAAAGCAATTCTCCTCCCTGGAGCTGACGCAGGCCTTTTTGCGGGCGATTGAGCGGGCCAACGTCCATCTCAATGCGTATTTGGAGATCACGCAGGAGCGCGCTTTGGATATGGCCAAGGCCAGCGATGCGCGCCGGGCCAAAAAGAAAAGCGCCGCCTTGCTGCTGGACGGTGCCCCCCTGGGCATCAAGGATTTGTTCTGCACCAAGGATGTGCGCTCGACGGCCGGCTCGCGCATTCTGGAAAACTTTGTCCCCCCCTATGAGAGCCATGTCACCCAGCAATTATGGCGCGATGGCGCGGTCATGCTGGGCAAGCTCAACATGGATGAGTTCGCCATGGGCTCATCGAATGAAACCTCCGCGTTTGGCCCGGTGACCAGCCCGTGGCGCAAAGCGGGGGCCAATGCGGCCTTGACGCCGGGTGGCTCGTCTGGGGGCTCGGCGGCTGCCGTGGCCGCCGATTTGTGCCTTGGCGCGACGGCCACCGATACCGGCGGCTCGATCCGCCAGCCC
>CAZAGL010000210.1:0-4537 GCA_964484435.1 uncultured Caulobacteraceae bacterium | reverse complement strand
CTGGGGGGGCTAGGAGGTCGAGATGCCGTTGGGATAGACCGTGTCATCCTCCAGCCCCTCCGGTTCCAGAAAGATCTGATGGGCGGTCTTGTCCGCGAAGCGCACCACCTTGTCCTCGATCGAGGGGCAATAGCGCGGGCCGCGCCCGGCGATGGCCCCGGAATAGACCGCCGAACGCCCGAGGCTTTGCGCGATGATTTCGTGGGTTCGCGGATTGGTCCAGGTCAGCCCGCAGGCGATCTGCCGATTGGCGATGGCCTGGGTCAGGAAGGAAAAGGGATAAGGCGTTTCATCGCCGGGCTGCATGTCCAATGCCGCCCAATCCACGCTGCGCCCATCGAGGCGCGGCGGCGTGCCGGTTTTGAGCCGGCCAAGCGCAAAGCCAAGGCCATAAAGCCGCTCCGACAGGCCCAGCGCCGGGGCCTCGCCGACGCGCCCGGCCGGGATGCGCTGATCGCCGATATGGATCATGCCGCGCAAAAAGGTGCCCGTGGTCAGCACGACCGCGCCGGCGCAATAGCGCGCACCGGAGGCGCAGGCCACCCCCGTCACCGCACCGCCTTCCACCAGCACATCCTCGACCGCCCCTTCCTGGATGGTCAGATTGGGCTGGGCGCGCAGCGCATCTTGCATGGCGGCGCGATAGAGCGCCCGATCGGCCTGCGCGCGCGGGCCGCGCACGGCCGGGCCTTTCGAGCGATTGAGCAGGCGGAATTGGATCCCGGCGGCATCGGCGACGCGGCCCATCAGCCCGTCGAGGGCATCGATCTCGCGCACCAGATGGCCCTTGCCCAGGCCGCCAATGGCCGGGTTGCACGACATTTCGCCGATCGTATCGGCCCGGTGCGTCAGCAGCAAAGTGGCAGCGCCCATGCGCGCGGCGGCCGCGGCGGCCTCGCAGCCGGCATGGCCACCCCCGATGACGATCACGTCGTATTTGTCCATGCGCCGCTGCGCCCCTTGATCCGTTGAGATAATGTTCCACGTGGAACTATTGAAAGTTTACTTGTGCTTTACTTTGTTGATTGGTTCCACGTGAAACCAGAGCAAGTGTTTGCAAATATTATTTGCCAATGCAGAATTTGGAAAACACCGCATCGAGCACCTGCTCCACATCAAAGCGACCCGTCAAGCGGCCAATGGCCCGGCTGGCCAGGCGCAAATCCTCGGCGGCCAATTCGGCCCCTTTGGGCAAGGCGCATTGGGCGCGCTGCACCGCCTCGGCAGCGAGGGCGACGGCCTCCCGGTGGCGCGCGCGCGTCAAGGGCGGTACCTCTTCGCCGGCCAGGCGCTCTTTCACGGTTTGCTCCAGACGGGCGCGCAGGCCCGTGAGGCCCTGGCCCGTCTTGGCGGAAATGCGCAAGGTATCGCTAGCGGTGGGCGGATAGGTTACGCCGGCTCTGTCCATCTTGTTGAGCAAGACGAGATCGCCCGGCGTCAAGGCGACATGCGAGGGCGGCGGGGCCTCGGTGGTGCTGTCCACGACCAGGAGGCGCAGATCGGCGCGCTCCGCGCAGGCCAAAGCGCGGCGCACGCCCTCGGCCTCGATCGGATCCTCCGTTTCGTGCAGGCCGGCCGTGTCGGAGATCCACACGGGAAAGCCGGCGATTTCGATCCGCCCGTCGATGACGTCGCGCGTGGTGCCCGCGGTTTCGGAGACGATGGCCGCCTCGCGCCCGAGCAATTTGTTGAGCAGCGTGGATTTGCCGGAATTGGGCGCGCCGATAATGGCGATGCGAAAGCCCTCGCGCACGCCTTCGCCCCGGCGATAGCTGGCCAAATGGGTGATGAGATCGGCGCTGAGTTCCGCGAGGGAAAGCAGGACCTGATCGGCCAATTGCTTGGGCAGGCCCTCATCGGGGAAATCGATATCGGCTTCGAGCATGGCCAAGGCCTGCGTCAGCCGCTCTGCCCAGCCCTCGGCCTGGCGCGATAGGCCGCCCTCCAATTGGCGCAGGGCCTGGCGCCTTTGGCCCTCGGTTTCGGCCTCGATCAGATCGCCAAGGCCTTCGGCCTGCGCCAGATCGAGGCGGTTATTGGCAAAAGCGCGGCGGGTGAATTCCCCGGGGCGGGCGATGCGCAGGCCCGCCACGGCGGAGAGCACGTCGGTGACGGCACCGACCACGGCGCGCCCGCCATGGACATGCAATTCGGCGACATCCTCGCCGGTGAAGCTGTCCGGCCCCGGAAACCACAGAACCAGGGCATCATCCAGGGCCTCGCCGCTGGCCGCATCGAAAAGCCGGCGCAGGCAGGCGCGCCGCGCGGCGGGCAGGCCCTGCAGCGTCAGCCCGGCCAAAGCCGCGCCGGCCCGCGGGCCGCTGATGCGCAAGACGGCCACGCCGCCGCGCCCGGCGCCGGAGGCCAGAGCAAAGATGGTATCCTGGTGCATGCGCTATTTGGTCCGGTCCATGCCCTGGCCAAAGCCGGATCCGCCGGCCGACATCAGCTTCAAGAAGGCATCCTGCGCCTGCCCGCCATAGGCCATCCACGAGCGCACCATGGTGTCGGGCGAGAGCATGGACATGTTTTCTGTCAGCCGCTTGCTCATTTCCTCAACCACGGCATTGTTCAGATTGGTGACATCGGGCAGGCCAAAAAACTGGCGCGCCTCTACGGGGGTGCAATCCACTTCCACGGTGAGTTTCATCTTCGGCTCCTGCTTCGCATCCGTTATAGACCCGAGCGGGGCCAAACCGCTAGGTTGCTGATGGCCCGGGAGGAACACGAAGATGGCTGGACAGGATATGCGCATTGCCGGCGAAGGCGGGGAGTTCGGTGCCTATGTCGCCATGCCCACCGGGCCGGCCAAAGCGGGCCTTATCGTCATCCAGGAAATTTTCGGGGTGAATGCCAATATGCGGGCCGTGTGCGATGCCTGGGCCGCGCGCGGCTATGCGGCGCTGTGCCCCGATCTGTTCTGGCGCATCGAGCCGGGCGTGCAACTGACCGATCAGAGCCCCGAGGAATGGCAGCGCGCTTTCGATCTTTATAAGGCCTTCGATGTGGATCAGGGGGTGCGCGATCTGGCGGCCAGTATCGGTTTTGCCAGGGCCAGCCTCGGCCTTCGCAAAATCGGGGCGATCGGCTTTTGCCTGGGCGGCCTCCTGGCCTATCTGACGGCTTGCCGCACCGATGTGGATGGCGCGGTTTCCTATTATGGCGTGGGCATCCAGGATCATTTGAGCGAGGCCGCCAAGCTCACCAGGCCCATCCTGCTGCAAATGGCCGGCAAGGATCAGTTCGTCCCTCCGCCGGCGCAGATGGCCATTGTGGAGGGGCTGAAAGCCCAGCCGCTGGCCCGAGTGGAGCGCTATCAGGAGCAGGACCATGCCTTCGCGCGCCCAAACGGGGCGCATTTCGATGCCGAAGCGGCCGGCCTCGCGGATGCGCGCACCCAGGCTTTTTTCGCGGAGCATCTGGCATGATCCGGGCCTGGCCCATCCTGGCCGGCGCAGCTGGCCTGGCGCTGGCTATGGCCGGCTGTACCCCCAGTGCGAATTCGGCGGCCGAGCCCGCGCAGGCATCGGCCGCTTTGCCTGTGCTGGCCCCCGCCGATTTGCCCAGTTTTTTCGATTGCCTGCGCACGGCGCGGGCCAGCATCGTTTCGGCGCATCGCGGCGGGCCCCAAGACGGCTTTCCCGAGAACGCGCTGGAAACCCTGCAGCACACCGCAGGCGCGGCCCCGGTCGCCCTGGAGATCGATATCAGCCGCACGCGCGATGGCGTTTTGGTGTTGATGCATGACGATAGCCTCGATCGCACCAGCGATGGCACTGGGCTGATCAGCGAAAAAACCTTTGCCGAATTGGCGGGCCTGCGCCTCAAGGATCGCCAGGGGCGGATCAGTGCGTTTGCCATCCCGCGGCTGGATGCGGTTTTGGCCTGGGCCAAGGGCCGCACCATTTTGCAATTGGACGTGAAGCGCGGCGTGCCTTTCGCGGAGGTCGTGGAGGCGGTGCATCAGGCCAAGGCCGAAGAAAACGCCCTGATCATCACCTATAATGATCGGGACGCCGCCAAGGTCAGCGCGCTGGATCCTGGCCTTTATGTTTCGGCGCAGGCGCGCTCCAGCGCGGAGGTCGCGGGCCTGCGGCGCGCCAAGGTGCGCCTGGCCAGCATCGGGGCCTGGACGGGCATCGAAAATCCCGATCCGGCGGTTTTCGCGGCTTTGGCGGCCGAGGGGATCGAGCCGTTTTTCGGCACATTGGGGCGCCCGGGTGAGCGCCTGGATGATCAATACGCGGCCGAAGGCGGCGCGGGCTGGGTGCGGCTGCGCGATGCGGGCGTCAATCTCATTGCCAGCGATCGCCCCCTGGAGGCCTTCGCCGCGCTCGATGAGGCGGATGGCCCAGACGTGCAATGGGCCCGATGCCTGACGGCGCAATGACGGAGGGGAAGATGCGGGCGATCCAGTTTTCCCAGGTCGGCGGGCCGGAGGTTTTGCAGCGCGTCGACGTGCCCGAGCCCAGACCGGGGCCCTTTGAGGTGCGCATCCGGCACAGCGCCATCGGCGTCAATTTCATCGACACCTATC
>CAZAGL010000209.1:0-4553 GCA_964484435.1 uncultured Caulobacteraceae bacterium | reverse complement strand
TTTTCGAGACCGGCCCATTCGGCCACTCTGGCACCTCTCCGCGGACGAGTGGGAACGCGGCTTCTATCGGCGCTCCGCGCTTGGCGCAAGGGCAGGCGCGAGACGCAGGTTCCGTGTTGGCTTGCGCCCCGTAGTAATGCGTCCGTGATCAATTCCACAGCAAGATGGCTTGACTGACTGCGCCCCGGACTGGAAACCGATCATTACTCACTTCGGAGGGAATTGAATGCGTTGGGGAAACACTGCGGGTTGGGCGACGTTCATGGTGACGCTGGCGGCCTTTAATAATGCCTATGCGGGTGCCTGGACCGCCGAGAAAGGCGGCTCCTACAATAAGCTGTCCGTGAACTATTATCGCAGCGACAGCGCATTTGGACCGCAGCCGGGCTTCGAGGAGTTCGAAGATATCAACATCACCTATTATGGTGAATACGGTATTCGCAATGATCTGACGGTGTTTGGTTCAATCCCATTTCGGCGGATCGAAAATACCAGTTTTGGCCAAACAGCAGTCAATGGCGGGATTGGCGATGTTGAGGTTGGCCTGCGCTATCGCCTCGTAGAGAAACCTTTTGTGGCGTCTGCACAGGTTATTTTCAAAGCGCCTTATCTTTACAACCGCAACAATGCTTTGCCGCTCGGTAACGGTCAAGAAGACATCGAACTGCGGCTATTGGGGGGAAAGTCTCTTGGCCGCTTCGGCTATGTCGGTGCTGAGGTGGGGTATCGCTTCCGCTTTGAGGCACCCTCAGACGAGTTTCGTTATCTGATCGAATATGGCGTGGACGTGAACAAGGCCATTTACCTGCGCTCCAAGCTCGATGCGATCGTGGCCATCGATTCGACATCGAGTGCGCCGAACGTGCTGGGCGGGAACCCGCAGGTTCCGCTGGCTTTCAATCTCGGGCGCGTAGAAACCACCGCCGGCTGGCGCATCAACAAGCGCTTTGCGGCAGAATTCACGGCCACAACCAATCCGTTCGGTGACAACATCATCCGCGGCACGACCTATCAGTTTGCGCTGGTCGCATCGTTTTGAAGTCCACCGCCTTTTTCGTAATTTCCTCCTCGCAGCCTGGTGCCTATACATGCGCAGTTTAAAACATTTGGAGCATCGGACCTCGATCGATAGGGTTCCATTCGATCGGACGATACTCTAGCTGCGGAGGCCTTCGATGGATTGGCCAAGCGCCGCAGTCCTGACGGCGCATCATCTTCTACTGCTGCTGCTGTGCGCTTATGGCGCACACCGCTTGCTGTGCATCGGGCTGGCGCTGCGTGGTTATCGCACTGTCCCAATTGCGCGCGCTCCTTCCGAGGATTCCCTGCCCTGTGTGACGGTGCAGTTGCCGCTCTACAATGAGCGCCTGGTGGCTGAGCGCCTGCTGCGGGCCGCGGCCGCCTTGGATTATCCCCGGCACAAGCTGCAGATCCAGGTCCTGGATGATTCCACCGACGGGACCGTCGAGCTGGTCGCAGCCCTCGTGCTGACGCTGCGCGGCGAAGGCTGCTGGATTGAGCATGTGCGCCGGCCAGATCGCAGCAATTTCAAAGCCGGTGCTCTGGCCCACGCCATGCATTCGGCACAAGGGGAACTGATCGCCATTTTCGATGCGGATTTCGTGCCGGCCGCGGATTTCCTGCGCCGCATGGTTCCCCACTTCGCGGATCCCTCGATTGGCATGGTGCAGGCGCGTTGGGGCCATCTCAACCGCGAGGAAAGCCTCCTCACCAAGGTTCAGGCCATCCTGCTGGACGCCCATTTCGCGGTTGAGCAGGCCGCGCGTTGCGCCTCGGGCATGTTCTTCAACTTTAATGGGACGGCTGGGGTGTGGCGCGCCCGCGCCATCCAAGAGGCCGGCGGCTGGCAGGGCGATACCCTGACTGAGGATCTCGATCTCAGCTATCGCGCCCAGTTGGCCGGATGGCGCTTCAGCTATCAGCGCGATGTCGAGTGTGCGGGTGAACTGCCGAGCGATATGAACGCCTTCAAGAGCCAGCAGCATCGCTGGTCCAAGGGGGCCATCGAAGTCATGCGCAAATTGCTGGGGCGGGTGTGGGCCGCACCCATTTCGCTGCCTCGCAAGCTGGAGGCCACCGCCCATTTGAGCAGCAATCTTTCCTATCTGATCTTGTTTGTCGATAGTGTGTTCTTGCTGTTCCCCAGTATTCTGATCCGCAACGCGCACGATATCGGCTATCTGTTTTGGCTGGACTTGCCTTTGTTCGTATTTGCCAGCCTCAGCCATGTGCTGTTCTTCTTGATGGGTCAGAAAATTCTGTATGGCCGGGTCAGCGACAAGCTGATCTATGCGCCCGCTTTGCTGGCCACCTCTGTTGGGCTGGCGCTCAACAACGGCCGCGCCGTGTTGGAGGCGCTGGCGGGGCATCGCAGCGCGTTCGTGCGCACGCCAAAACGCGGAGGCGGGCCGGTCGGCGGCACACATGCCTATGCCGCCACCCGCACGCGCTGGAGCGATCCGCTCGAATTCGCGCTGGGCGTTTTCTACACGCTTCTCGCGGTATGGGCGGGGCTAGCCGGAGCAGTGATGGTCAGCCCCTTCCTGGCTTTGTTCGCCGCGGGATTCTTCTACTCGAGCCTCGCCAGCGCTGGGGCGCGCCGGGTATCGGCGTGAGCACCCCGCCCGAGGCAGGCCTCAACGGCCTGCTGGGGCGGTTGGCGGCAGGGCTGTTTGTGGCGGCCGCAGCTGGCCTGTACGCACTGCCGGATTTGGCTCCTGCCCATCTGGGCTCAGCCTATATTGCCCTGCATTTGGTGATGACACTCGCCATGCTCACGGCGTGGTTCGCGGGGGTCAGCTGGCGCTGGGCGCTGGGCGCTGGGCTGCTGGCGCGCCTGGCCCTCATCGCGCTGGACCCCTTCATCAGCAACGATACCCAGCGCTATTTATGGGATGGGGCCGTTCTGCTGCAGGGCCATGATCCCTACCTGGTCCATCCCGATCACCCCCAGGTCGCGCAGCTGCGCCAGGTGTGGCCCACTCCTCCCGAACACGGCGCGTACCCAACGCTTTACCCTCCTGCCGCGCTGGCGCTGTTTGCAGCCTGCGCCAGCCTTGGCCCCCTCTGGGCCCCCCTCGCCTGGAAGGCCTTGGCCGGTGCGGCCGGCATTGGCTCTTTGCTGCTCGGGCTCGATCTGCTAGCCCGGCGAGGGCAATTGCGGCATGCGCCGCTGCTGGCGCTGTCTCCGCTTCTGGTGCTGGAGACCGGGGCCGGTGGCCATCTCGACGCATTCACGCTGCTGGCCATCACGCTGGCGCTTTGGGCACATGAGCAGAGACGGTTCGGCCTCGTCGGCGCGGCGCTAGGCCTGGGCACGGCAATCAAACTCCTGCCAGCGCTGGCGCTTGTGCCACTGCTGATCGCGGCACCGGGCGCGGCTGCGCGGATGCGGCTGTTGCTCGCGGCGGGGGTGGTGCTTGCGCTGGCCTATGGAGCGGCGCTGGCCGCCGGGTTGCAGCCCATCGGCTCCCTGCCGGTATTCTTCGAGAAATGGCGAAATGGCGCGCCGATCTACTTGCTGCTGGAACCGATCCTCCACCCGCAGGCCCTGCGCGTCGTGCTTGCGGGGCTGGCGCTTGGCCTGCTGACGCTGGCGGCGGCCACCGCGCGGCGGCACATATTCACGGCTGTGGCGCTGGCGCTGGCGGCCCCTTTGGCGATCAGCCCAGTAGTGTTTCCCTGGTATCTTCAGATATTTGCACCGCTCGCGGCGCTGGCCCCCAGCGCAGCCCTGCTGGCCTGGATGAGCCTTGCGCCGCTGAGCTATGAGGTGGTGGATGGATTCGCGACGACCGGTGCCTGGCAGCCCGCGGATTGGCCGCTCTGGACCCTCGGGGTGGGCGTCGCAGCTGGACTCTGCGTTGATGCTTGGCGTGCGCGGCTCCGCAAATGATCTGCGCGTGCGAGAGGGGCCCAAGGGCATGCTCTAGATGTGCGTTCTGAGCGGGTTGTTCACGGGAGCTGAGCCTGGGAAGCTGGGGGTTGCGACACCAACCATCTTCCTGGGAGGCCCCCGTGAACAACCCGCTCAGAACGCACAGCTAGAGCCGATTCAATTTAATCCAAGTCGTATCCGGCGTGGGCGAAGTAGTTGCGGCAGTCGCTGGGTGTGAGGGCCTTGATGGCTTCGGCGACGGTTTCCCAGAGGGCGTCGAGGCTGCGTTTGGCGGCTTTGCGCAGGAGCGCCTTGAGCTTGGAGAAGGCCATTTCGATCGGGTTGAAATCGGGGCTGTAGGGCGGCAGGTAAAGGAGCCGCGCGCCGGCGGCCTCGATCGCCTCGCGCACGCCTGCAATTGCGCCAGCTTGGCTGGATTGCTGGCGGCCAGATCGTGCTGCTCTGTTGGGTCTTGCGCCAGATCGAACAACCAGGCGCGTTTGGGCCGCGTGGTGATCTGCAGCTTCCAATCCCCGTGGCGCACCACGCGGTAGGGCCCGCTTTGCCAGAACAGGGTTTCGTGCGGGCGCGTGGCATGGGCCGGATCGAGCATGATGGGCAAGAGATTGACGCCGTCGATGGCCACATTGGCGGG
>CAZAGL010000208.1:0-4584 GCA_964484435.1 uncultured Caulobacteraceae bacterium | reverse complement strand
CGCTGAGGCGAAACCGGGCAACATAAGGCGGGCCGAGCGGATCGGCCGGCAAGAAAATCCCGCCGGGCAGGCGGCGCAAATTGGGCCGCGTGGGCGTCAACGGCGGGGGGATGATGGCGTTGGCGCGCTGGGTGATGGCCAGGCGCAGCAGCGCCTCGGTCAGCCGCAGCTTCCAGCGCAATTGCGTCTGCATCGGTTTGCTCGTCAGCAGCCGGCGAAAAGCGCGCGGGCTAATGATCATCGCCCAGATCTGCGCCAGCCAGCCGCGCGCCGCGGCCAGACGGCTCTCGGAACTTTGCAAAATCTCGGCGAAACGGCGCATCCAGTCCATAGCCGCAGTATGGAAGCGGTTTTTGGGAGGCGGATAGGTTTAGCCTCATCCCACCGGCGCGAAGCGAGCGGTGGGATCCATGTTGACGATGGTGCCCGCCGCCGCGTTTCAACAGCCTATTAATGCCTTGCGCGCAAAATAGCGCATGCTTGATTTTCGCCGATTCTCCCTCGTCGCGTTTTTTGTTCTGATCCACATTCCGCAGGCTTTGGCCGCGCCGCGCATCAAGGATGTCGTGGATGTGGAGGGCGTGCGCGAAAACCAATTGGTGGGCTATGGCCTGGTCGTGGGGCTTCAGGGCACGGGCGATTCCCTGCGCAACGCCCCGTTCACGCGCCAAAGCCTGGAAGCCATGCTGGAGCGGCTCGGCGTCAACACCCGCGAAGGCAATCTCAATACGCGCAATGTCGCGGCCGTCATGGTCACGGCCAATCTCCCGGCCTTCGGCGTAACCGGCGCGCGCATGGATGTGGCCGTTTCGGCCCTGGGCGATTCACGCAGCCTGGCCGGCGGGCAATTGCTGGCCACGCCGTTGATCGGTGCCGATCAGCAGGTCTATGCGGTAGCGCAAGGGCCGCTGGCGGTGGGCGGCTTCGCGGCCGAGGGGGCTTCGGGCTCTTCGGTTTCGCGCGGCGTGCCGACAGCGGGGCGCATCGCTTCGGGGGCCTTGATCGAGCGGGAAATCAAGTTTGATCTCAGCGAGCAGAAAGAATTGCGCCTCGCTTTGCGCGATCCGGATTTCACCACCGCCTCGCGCGTGGCCATCGCCATCAACGCGGCGGTGCCCGGCGTGGCCCGGGCCACCAGCCCCGGTTCGGTGCGGCTGCGCCTGCCGGCCGATTATACCGGCGACATGATCGCGCTGCTGGCCCAGATCGAGCGCCTGCCCGTCGAGGTGGATCAGGCGGCCCGCATCGTCATCGATGAAAGCAATGGCGTCATCGTGCTGGGGGATGATGTGCGGGTATCCACCGTGGCCATCGCCCAGGGCAATTTGACCATTTCCATCAATGAGCAGCCGCTTGTCAGCCAACCCAATCCTTTGGCAGCCGGGGAAACGACGGTCGTGCCCTCCAGCCAGGTGCAGGTAGAGGAAGATCGTGGCGGGCTGGCCCTCGTGGAGGGCGGCATGCCGCTGCGCGAGCTGGTCAAGGGGCTGAACGCGCTGGGCGTCACCCCGCGCGACATGATCTCCATCCTGCAGGCCTTGAAGGCCGCCGGCGCGCTGCAAGCCGAAATCGAGGTGATCTGATGGCCCTCTCTTCGCCTTCGTTGGATCGCCCGGCCGCGGCACCCGATCTGCCGATCAAGCTACCCAAGCTGGATCCGACATCCAATGGCGCCATCCGCAAAACCGCCCAGGAATTCGAGGCGGTGTTCTTGTCCGAATTGCTGGCCCCCATTTTTGAGCACCTGGATACGGATCAATTGGGCGGTGGCGGCGAGGGCGAACGCGCCTTTCGCCCCCTCTTGGTGCAAGAATATGCCAAGGAATTCGCCAAGGCCGGCGGCATTGGGATTGCCGATTCCGTGACGCGCGAATTGCTGCGCCTCCAGGCGGCCCAGCAAACAGCCAACCAGGCTCCGGAGCCATCCCCCGAGCGGGCCCAATGAGCCCGCCCATGGATGCGCAATCGCAGCGCGCCGCCCAAATCCTGGGACTGATTTCGCGCCTGGCGCAGGTCACCGAGGAGACCGGCACCCAATTGGCGCAGAACGCCGCCATACCCGCCCCCCTGCTGGAAGAACAGATCAGCCTGGCCAATACCTATCGCTTTGAGATGCAGCGGGTGCATGCCGATCCCAGCCTGCTGCGCGGGGCTGATCCCCACCTCATCGATGATCTGATCGCCGGCGGGGCGCGCCTGCGGGCCGCCCTCGATCGCCACCAGCACACGATCACCATTTTGAAAAGCGTATCGGAGGGCCTGGCCGAGGCCATGGCCCAGGAAGTCTCGCGCCAGATCGCCCCGGCCGCCAGCTATGGCGCGCAAGGCGCGATCAAGCATCCTGGCCAAGGCAATCCGGCCGTGGCCGTGGATCGGCGCGCCTGAGGCGATCTTGATCCCCAAAAGCAAAATCGATCGGCCGCTACCGACCGATCGATTTCGTTTCGGTTTGACAATCTACCGCAGGCTGGCCGGCCCCCAAGAGGAAGCCGGCCAGATCAGAGGCTTATTGCGGCAGGGGCGGCTCAGGCTGCGTCAGCTGCGTAAAGCGCAGCTCCACGGCCCAATTGCGCGTCGTCTGCACATTGAACGGCCCGCCGTTCAAGGACAGGAAGCTTTGCCGCGAGGAGGCATTCGCCGCCGTGGCCTGGATGGCCAGCAGAGGCGGAATGCCAGATGGGCCGGTCACGAAGGCGTTGGGCTGCTCCAGGACCAGGAACAGATCCAAGGTGGGATCGGCGGCCAAAGCGAGCCGAACGGCCAGGCGCTCGCGCAGGCTCAGCGCCAGCGGGGTCAAATCGCCGTCTTGGCCGACGAAATTGGTGCGCTCCGCCAAGGTGTTGGTGACCTGGATATCGGCCACTGCCCCACCGGGGGCCAGCCGGCCGACAACGAGCGCGGCCCGCTGAAAGACCGGGTTGATCGAGGCATCCTGCACCGTCGTATCCCACAAGGCGGTGGTCAACGTGGCCCCGGCCTGCAGGCGCGACAGCACATCCGCATTGGCGAAACGCTCGGCATAGATGACGTTTTGCGCGCCAAATACGGCCCCGGTTCCGGCATTGGTCACCGCGCCGGCATTGCGCAGGCGCAGATCGGAATTGACCACAAAATCGAGCCGGCGCCGGCCGCCCTCGCCCGATTCCGCCTGGATCCGCCGCGCCAGGAAGGGAAAAATCTCCCGGGTGTTATCGAAGCGATTGAGATTTTCCTCCGAGAAGGCCAATTGGCCGAGAATCCCGCCGATCTGCGCCGTCAACGAAATGCTGCCCGTGGTCACCGGGCGCCCATCTGTGGCCTGCAAGGTCAGGATGTATTTCTGATTGCGCGGCACGGGCAGATCAAATTCGCCATTGACCAGGGTGACGGCATCATCAGCGGGGATGAACAAGGCCCCATCGGTTTGACGTGAAAGCAGATTGGCCGTGCCGGAAAAGGCATCGCTTAGGACTTGCGGCACGAAGGGCGGGCGCGCGCCATAGTCGCCGCGACGATCGTCATCATCGCTCTCGTCATCGTCCCCGCCGCCGGGACGCGTGGTGGTGGCGTAAACATTCGCGCCCAGAACGGGCAGGCCATCGGGGCCCGTCACACTGCCGCGCAGAACGGCGAATTGCCGCGCGAAGGCCACATCACCGCGCTGCAAGGCCCGCGGGCCGGTGCGCGCGCTGCCTTCGGGATACAGGAAGGAGGACCAGGCGATGTCATCGGTGTGCAAGGTGCGGTTGCCGATTTCGGAAGCCGCATCATTGGTATCGATGAAGGGGAACATGGTCGAGCCATTGCCGTCGCTATCGGAAACCGCATTGAGCAACACGTGCGACAGGCCATGGCTGTGGCCGAATTCATGCACCGCGACCGCCTGGATATCGGCATTGGCCGAATTCGTGGGCGTGGTTTCCCAGATCACCGTTTGGCCAAACTGCACATCGTTATCGAGGATGGTGCCGGCGCGGTAAAAACCGGCGGGAAACTCGATATCGCCATCGCGATCGGCATCAAAGCAGGTATTGCGCGCCTCGGCCGCCGGATCGAACACATCGGAATCGCCATCGCCATCGATATCGAGGCCGATTGTGAAGGTCGTATCGGCATTGAGGGAGGTGGACGGCGAAGAGGCCAAAGCCGTGAAGCCCGGCGCGGTTTCGAAGGTGACTTCGTTGATGAAATCAAAACGGCGCGTGCCATTGCCGATGGTGCGCACCGCGCCGACTTCCATGGTGATGGCCGAAGTCGGGATATTGGTCCAGGAGGCCAAGGCCGCCCGGATCTCATTGGCCATGGTTTCCACCGGGATGGTGGTGCCACCCGCGCCGCGCGGCGCGATGGTATCGACGGTGTAGCGCACCGTGCTGCACCGATCATCCCAGAAAATCCCGACGGGCTGGACGAGATCAAAGCCCGCCTCGGTTGATGGGCCCAGAATTTTCACGGTTTCGAGGCGCCCGCCCGCATGGGCGGCGGAGGCCATGGCGAAGCTCAAAGCCGCGCCCAAGGCAAGTTTCGACAATCTCTTCATGGTGTTCTCCCTAGGGAAATCGAATTTTTGAGTTATTCAGCGCTGGCCACGGCGCTGCGCAGCGC
>CAZAGL010000207.1:0-4587 GCA_964484435.1 uncultured Caulobacteraceae bacterium | reverse complement strand
CTATATGACGGCTCCTGGGCCGAATGGGGCGGGCGCGATGACACCCCGATCGCCTTGGCCAACCCGGCCTGAAGGCCTGCAAGAAATGGCGCGCCCAGCAGGGCTCGAACCTGCAACCCCGAGCTTAGAAGGCACGTGCTCTATCCAGTTGAGCTATGGGCGCCCAAACCCTGCAAATTCGGCGTTTGGCTTTTGCCGCGCTCAATGCGACCAAGGCTCGCGCCGGGCAAAGCTGAAATTGTCGCTATAGGCTCTCGGGATGCGGGCTTTTTCCTGCGGCTCCGCAACCTGGTGGGCAATGCCATGCGCGCGGGCATAGGCGATTGCCTCCTCGCGCGTGGCGAAGCTTAAACGGATCTGGCCGCGCGTATCCCCCGCCCCTGTCCAGCCCATCAGGGCATCTTGCGGGCCGGCGCGATCGCCCTCCCATTCGAGCACCCAGTCGCGACTGGCCGATTGGCCAGATTGCATGGCCGATTTCGCTGGGCGGAAAATCTTGGCAAGCACGCGATCAGGCCCCAAAAAAGAAAGGAGCGGCAAACGCCGCCCTTTCCTGTTTACTGGAAACGCGTCAAGCGCTCAACGCTTACCTTTGGCGGTCTTGGCCGAGGCCTTGGCCTTTTTCATGCCATCCACCGCATCTTTGAGACCCTTGCCGGGCTTGAAACGCGCCTTCTGGCCGGCAGGCACATCCACTTCCACGCCGGTTTGCGGATTGCGGGCCTTGCGCGCCTTGGTTTCCACGATCACGAACGTGCCGAAGCTGGGGATGCGCACATCATCCCAGCCCAGCAATGCCTGTGTCATGGCATCGAACACCGCGTCCACGATTTCGGTGGTTTCGGTTTTGGATTTGCCGACCTTCTCGGCAACTTCGCTGACCAGTTCTGCTTTATTCACGACTCATGCCCCATTTTTCGTTGGCGTTATTGGAATAACAGCAAGCTTTCGCCGTTTGTCAAAGGGGCACAAGGCGATTTACGCCTTTTCCAGCGAGAAAAGCGCGCCAAACGCGGATTATCCCCCGTTTTTAGCGTTCAATTGGGGCGCGCACCGTCTCGGCCGGCCAGATCCTGCCCCGAATCCAGACGCAAAACGCGCTTTTCCTCGGCCTCTTGATCCTCATCCGTCCAGACAATGGGGCTGAGCGGGCGCGTCAACGCCGCGGCCAAAACCTCATCGGCGGTTTCAACCGGCAAGATGGTGAGGTGATCCTTCACATTCTGCGGCACATCGACGAGATCTTTTTCATTCTCCTTGGGGATCAGCACCGTGCGCACCCCGCCGCGCACCGCGGCCAGCAGCTTTTCTTTCAGTCCGCCGATCGGCAGAACCCGCCCGCGCAAGGAAATCTCGCCCGTCATGGCCAAATTCTTATGCACGGGATTGCCGGTGAGGACGGAGACGATGGCTGTCACCATGGCCACGCCGGCCGATGGCCCATCCTTGGGCGTCGCGCCTTCCGGCACATGCACATGGATATCGCGCGCACGAAACACATTGGGCTTCACGCCGTATTGCGCCGCGCGTGCGCGCACGAAGGAACTGGCCGCGGAAATCGATTCTTTCATCACCTCGCGCAGATTGCCCGTCACCGTCATCACGCCGCGGCCAGGCATCTGCACCGCCTCGATGGTCAACAGATCGCCGCCCGTCTCCGTCCAGGCGAGGCCCGTGACGATGCCGATCTGATCTTCGCCATCGATCTCGCCGAAGCGATATTTCCATACGCCGGCGAACTCTTCGAGATTGTCCACTTCCACGCGGACGTGGGGGGCTTTCCCCTGCTCGATGGCCCGCACGGCCTTGCGCGCCAGCTTAGCCAATTCGCGCTCCAGATTGCGCACGCCCGCCTCGCGGGTATAGCGCCGCACGAGATCAAACAAAGCCGCGTCACTGATCCGCCATTCGCCGGCGCGCAGCCCATTGGCCTCCATCTGCTTGGGGATCAAATGGCGCTTGGCGATTTCGATCTTCTCTTCCTCGGTATAGCCGGAAATGCGGATCACCTCCATGCGATCCAGCAAAGGCTGGGGCATGTTCAAGGTATTGGCCGTGGTGATGAACAGCACATCGGAAAGATCGTAATCGACCTCCAGATAATGATCGTTGAACGTGGAGTTTTGCTCGGGATCGAGCACTTCGAGCAAAGCGGCAGATGGATCGCCCCGATAATCGGCACCCAATTTATCAATTTCATCAAGGAGAAACAGCGGGTTGGTAGATTTCGCCTTTTTGAGGGATTGGATCACGCGCCCCGGCATGGAGCCGATATAGGTGCGCCGATGGCCGCGAATTTCGGCCTCATCGCGCACCCCGCCCAGCGAAACCCGCACGAAATCGCGGCCCGTGGCCCGGGCGATGGAACGCCCCAGCGAAGTTTTGCCAACCCCAGGCGGGCCAACCAGGCAAAGGATCGGCCCACGCACCTTGTTGGTGCGCTGTTGCACCGCAAGATATTCCAGCACCCGCTCTTTGACCTTTTCCAGGCCGAAATGATCTTCATCCAATATTTCGGCGGCGGCGGCCAAATCCTTGCGCACTTTCTTTTTCACGCCCCAGGGCAGGGAAAGCATCCAATCCAGATAATTGCGCACAACCGTGGATTCGGCCGACATGGGCGACATTTGGCGCAGTTTCTTGACTTCCGCTTCGGCCTTGGTGCGAGCCTCTTTCGAGAGTTTGACATTGCGGATCCGCTCTTCCAGCTCGGAGATGTCATCGCGACCCTCATCGGTTTCTCCCAGTTCGCGCTGAATGGCCTTCATTTGCTCGTTAAGGTAATATTCGCGCTGGGTTTTTTCCATTTGGCGCTTCACGCGCCCTTTGATCTTGCGCTCCACTTGCAAGACATTCACCTCGCCCTCCATCAGGCCGAGAATTTTCTCCAGCCGCGCGGCCACATCCGTGGTTTCCAGCAATTGCTGCTTTTCCGCCAGCTTGGTGGAAAGGTGCGCCGCCACCGTATCGGCCATGCGGGCCGGCTCGGTGATTTGGCTGACGGCGGTCAGCACTTCGGTGGGCGTCTTTCGCGAAAGCTTGGCAAAAGATTCAAATTGCCCGGCCACGGCGCGGCAGGCGGCCTGCGCCTCGGGCGTATCGAAATTGGTTTCCTCTATGGTTTCGATCTGGGCTTCGAAATATTCCTTGCGGCTGGTGAAGCGGCGGATGCGCGCGCGCGCCACCCCTTCCACCAGCACGCGCACGGTGCCATCGGGCAGTTTCAACATCTGCACGACATTGGCCAATGTGCCGATCGTATAGATGCCATCTGGTTTGGGCTCATCCTCGGCCGCTTCTTTTTGCGCGGCCAGCACGATTTTTTTCTCGCTGCGCATCACCTCTTCCAGCGCGCGCACGGATTTTTCCCGCCCCACGAACAAAGGCGCGGCCATGTGCGGAAACACCACGATGTCGCGGATCGGCAAAACGGGCAGCACCAGAATTTCAGCCATTTCGGCTCTCCAATCACTGAGACGGGCACGGCAGCGAGCGCGCCGCCCCTGAAGCAAGCTTAGCTTCGGCGCATATCCGCGCCAGATCGGCAAGCCTTGTGCCGGACGATCTGTGGAAAAGCACCGCGCGATGGCTGATACCGCCAGGCACCGGCGCGCCCAAGCTGTTTGGCAGCGCCAGCCCGCCCAAGCGCATATGGCGCTGGCCACGGGAAGGATCAAGCCGCGATGCGCATCGTACAAACGGCCATTTTGGCCAATGCAACCGCTGAACCCGTCACCCCACCGATTCGGTGCCGTTGCGCCGCTCGGAATAGATCAGCAGGGGCTTGGCCCGGCCATCGACGACATCGGCCGAAACCACCGCCTCTTCGACGCCGCGCATGGTCGGCAGCTCGAACATGGTGTCCAGCAGGATGGCTTCGAGGATGGAGCGCAAGCCGCGCGCCCCGGTTTTGCGCTGGATGGCGCGGCGCGCAATGGCGCGCATGGCCTCTTCGGGGAAGGTCAGGCGCACATTTTCCATCTCGAACATGCGCTGATATTGCTTGACCAATGCGTTGCGCGGCTCCGTCAGGATCTGGATCAAGGCCGCCTCATCGAGATCTTCGAGGGTGGCCAAAACCGGCAGCCGACCAACGAATTCCGGGATCAACCCAAATTTCAGCAAATCCTCGGGCTCGACGGCCCGCAGCAATTCGCCAGAGCGCCGATCATCGGCATCGCGCACTTTGGCCCCGAAGCCGATGGAAGATCCCTTGCCGCGCTGGGAAATGATCTTCTCCAGCCCCGCAAAGGCCCCGCCGCAGATGAACAAGATATTGGTCGTATCGACCTGCAAAAACTCCTGCTGCGGATGCTTGCGCCCCCCTTGCGGCGGCACCGAAGCGACCGTGCCTTCCATGATTTTCAGCAGCGCCTGCTGAACGCCTTCGCCGGAGACATCGCGGGTGATCGAGGGATTATCCGATTTGCGGCTGATTTTATCGACTTCATCGATATAGACGATGCCGCGCTGGGCCCGCTCGACATTATAATCTGCGGCCTGGAGCAGTTTAAGGATGATGTTTTCCACATCCTCCCCGACATAGCCGGCCTCGGTCAATGTCGTGGCATCGGCCATGGTGAAGGG
>CAZAGL010000206.1:0-4609 GCA_964484435.1 uncultured Caulobacteraceae bacterium | reverse complement strand
GCTTCCTGCACATCGCCTCGATCCGCCTATGGATCAATCACTTTGTCAACAGGGCCTAGGTGGGATTGTAGAAGATCACGCGGCTGCCAAGTGGCTCAAACTTCATCGGAATCCGGCGCAGCGGCGAAAGCGCGCCAGTGATCCGGTCGTGGCGCGAAGGATCGGCAAAGAACATCAAGAAGCCGCCAGCACCAGCACCGAGTATCTTGCCGCCCACCGCGCCCGCCGCCCGCGCTGCGTCGTACCAGCCATCAATCTCGGGATTGCTGATCGAAGTTGCCAGCGATTTCTTGAGCTCCCAGTTTTCATGCAAGATTTCGCCGAAACTCTCGATTTTGCCGTCGTGCAAGCCGTCGCGAAGTTGATAGGTCAACGCCACCATCCGCCGCAGCGCGTCTTCTTTGGATAAGTCCGCGCGCAGCTGCTGTGTCTGCTCGGCCAGGATCTTCGAGGCGCTGCGCGTCGATCCCGTGTAAAAGACAAGGATCGAGCTTTCGAGTTGGTTTTTAAGGGCCGCCGGAATGAGCAGCGGCTCCACCGAGACAGAATCGTCTTTCTTGAACTCGATCAGGTTGAACCCACCATAAGCGGCTGCGTACTGGTCCTGCTTGCCGATCGGCTCGCCGCACAGATCGATCTCGATGCGGCTTGATTCAGCGGCAAGGGTCTCGCTGGACATGTATCGCCCTTTGAACGCACCCAACGCGTTCAGCAGGCTGATCGTAAACGAACTTGAAGAGCCAAGGCCGGTACCTTTGGAAGGGATATCCGCGACCGTGGTGATCTCCACACCACCCTTTATGCCCATGATGCCGAGGCCGTGACGCACCAAGGGGTGCTCGATCTGGCTGGCCGTCGCCACTTCCTCGGTTTGCGAATAGGAGACCCGCACGCCGTCATCGAACTTCGAATTGACCGTGACGTAGACATATTTGTCGATGGCCGTTGAGAGCACGGCCCCCCCATGCTTTCGGTAAAAATCCGGGAGGTCGCTGCCCCCGCCAACAAAACTCATGCGCAATGGCGTGCGGGAAATGATCATCTGGGGTTATTTTCTCTCAGCTAGCAACGGGTCAAGTCTAAACCGAAAATCAGCCCGTGAGGCGCGTTCCGAAACCAGCGCGGTCTCATCCATGTCACGGGCTTCCTGATCGGCATGGATTCGTTCCGCGGCCAGCTCGCCGTGCGCGCGAATCCGCACGTCCATGCGCTGACGTCGGGCCGATTCGTCCGTCTCGAGGGTGATCCGCACGACCGGGCGCGCGCCGTCGCACTCCATCGCCAAAGCTGGAACCCCCTCGATCACCAACACGCCATCTGCCGGAAGATCAATGCTTCGTAGACTTTTGACCGGAGTCAGCATGTTTCGATCGTAAACAGGGGGCGCAAAGTGCAACGCCTGCCCGGCCAGCCACAGCGAAATATCTTGCAAGCAAGCGCCAAGCCGATAGCGCGACAGGGCCGATTCCCTGCCACGGCGCTCCGCGATTGGCACCAAATATCCGTCAAGCGGCAGATTCGCGGCGGACATTCCCTTCCGGCGCAACTCGCGCACGAGCGTGCCTGCAAGCGTCGACTTGCCGCTACGCGCCGCACCGCCAATCAGCACAAGTGTGCCAGGAACAATCTGGCCCACCAGGTCCACGACGTGTCGCGCGAGCAGCGGATAGACTTGCAGGATGAAATGGGCGGCGCGCGCCACATCCGCAAACTGAAAATCCGGCACCATGGGATATTTTGAAAACTCACCGGCGTGACCGGTTTCGACCAATACGCTTGTGACGCCCGCACCATCGCCCGCCATGATGTCACGGCCTGAATCGCCAACAATCCAGCAGGTCCGTAGATCGAGATGGAATTCCCTCGCAGCCTGAAAAAGCATTCCGGGCGCGGGCTTTCGACAATCGCAGGCGATCTTCAGCGCGGCGATCTCGCCCGGGAATCCGCCATCTGGATGGTGGGGGCAATAGTAGATGCCATCGAGAAACGCCCGCTGTTGTCCCAGCTCTGTTTCGAGCTTGGCGTGGATCTGATCGAGTTCCGTCACATCGATCTCGCCCCGCGCGATGACTGGCTGGTTGGTGACGACGATGGCGCGATAATCGCTGGTGTTGATGGCGCGCACGGCCTCGGCGCTCATGGGCAGCAGACGCAACGCTTCTGGATCACGGACGAGGCCGACTTCCGCATTCAGCGTGCCGTCGCGATCCAAAAAAATCGCGCTCTGCTGAACGGAGTAATGCGAACGCGCGACGCGGCCCGAGCGCAGATGGCCAACAGCTTTGTCCAGGCGCTCTGGCGTCCCGACATCCTTGATATACTCGAAACTCGGATAGGCCCGAAGGCGTCGCCCCGCAGCCAGCATGCGTGGGAAAGATCCTTGGCAAAGTCGCTCTTGCCGACATGTCTAACGCACGCCAACGCCTCCTTGTTAACGACATAGAGCGCCGCATTGACGAGGTTGCGAAAGTATCGGTCCGACGGATGCGGATAGGGGTGAAACCCAGTCACCCACCTATCAGTTCCGGTCTCGATGAGGTCGGAATCATGCGGGTGATCGTTGGGATGAACGAAGAGCGTCGCATCCGCGCCAGTGCGCCTGTGTTCGCCAATGAACCGCCCGAGATCAACATGAAACAGCGTGTCGCCATAAACGACAAGAAATTCCGCTGCGAGCGCATCCCACGCTTTCAAGACAGCACCACCAGAGCCCTGTGGTTCGCCGTCTTCAAGAACGCGGATCACCATGTCCTTGTGCCGATAATGCGCGAGAAAAGATCGGATGTGTTCGACCGCGTGTTCGGCCAGCATGAGCGAATCCCGCACGCCGGCCGCGTAGAGTTCGTCGAGCTGCCGATGTAGAAGCGGCACGCCATCGACATCAATCAACGGCTTGGGCAACCCGTTGAGACGAGCGGCTAAACGCGTGCCCTTCCCTCCAACAAGTATGACCGCCTGCAAATGGCCACTCCCCGGCTAAACCAAGCTGGCTATGTCGAACCGTTGCCGTCGTCATATGGTTTGAGACATGTTCGGCCGCAGCGTTGAGAAGGCTTGGCGCATCTGGGGCCGATCCTATGCGGCGCGCAACTGATGCCGCAAGCGGTGATTGGCGCGGGTCATGCGTTTGATGCGCGGGCAATCGGCCGGGATCGCATCGGCGTACCCGAAATGGACGGCGGCCGGCGCAAGGTCCCGCCGACTTTCGTGAACGCGGATGCCCATGTGCCCGGCACAATGGGTCACCGATGTCTCCAGTCGCTCGATTGCCCGGCTGGCTTGATCCTCATCGTGTCCTGCGCGCCATGAAACGTCGGCTGGTGCGAGCGGCCTGGCGAAGCACTAGCAGGCTGCAGCCCGCAAAGTTCGGAGCCGTGTGCTTTCGTCGATCTCGTCAGACATCCCCACCGCGTCCTCCCGGCACCGATCGCTCGATTGCATTGCAAGGAAAATCTGCGCAGGGCCTTATAGCGTCACGCGAAGCAGTGCATTGATTTATTTGCTGTTTTTTAAACACGCGGCAACGCTTTAGATGGAAATGCACCGCGTGCTTGCCACGCTGGTTTTGCTATGCACACAGTTTGCGCTAAATCCACTTTTCCCGCTGTCTTAAAGAGGCCATCCGTGAACGCCGTCCGAATTTCCGCCACTGGCCTATTCACCCCGCCCGCCCAAATTTCCAATGACGAATTGGTGGCCGCCTTCAATGCCTATGTCGCGCGCCACAATAGTGAGCATGCCGAGGCCATCGCCCGGGGGGAGCGCCAGGCCCTTTCGCCATCGAGCGTGGAATTCGTGGAAAAGGCCTCGGGCATTAAATCGCGCCATGTGATGGACAAAGCCGGGATCTTGGACGTGGCGCTGATGCGCCCCAATCTGCCGGAGCGGCCCAATAGCGAGATTTCCATTTTGGCCGAAATGGCCGTGGCCGCCGCCAAGGATGCATTGGCCCGCGCCGGGCGCGAAGCCCGCGAGGTGGATGCCGTGCTGTGCGCCTGTTCCAATCTCCAGCGCGCCTATCCGGCCATCGCCGTCGAAGTGCAAGATGCCATCGGCGCGCAGGGTTTTGCCTTTGACATGAATGTGGCCTGTTCCAGCGCCACCTTCGGCATCCAGACCGCCGCTGATTTCGTGCGGGCTGGCCATGCGCGCTCGGTCCTGGTGGTCAATCCCGAAATCTGCACCGCCCATCTGAACTTCCGGGACCGGGACAGCCATTTCATCTTCGGCGATGTGGCCACCGCCATCCTCGTGGAAAACAGCGAAATGGCCCCGCGCGGCGGCTGGGACATCCTCGGCACGCGCCTAAAAACCCAGTTTTCCAACAATATCCGCAACAATTTCGGCTTTTTGAACCGCTGCGCGCCCGAGGGCATGGCCAATCCCGACAAGCTGTTCGTGCAAGAAGGCCGCAAAGTATTCAAAGAAGTGGTGCCGCTGGTTTCCGAGATGATCCTCAGCCATCTGGCCGAACTCAATCTCGCCCCGCAGCATCTGCGCCGCATGTGGCTGCACCAGGCCAACGCCGGCATGAACCGGTTGATCTCGGGCCGCGTGCTCGGCCGCGAAGCGACACCTGACGAAAGCCCCACCGTGCTCGACGAGTACG
>CAZAGL010000205.1:0-4615 GCA_964484435.1 uncultured Caulobacteraceae bacterium | reverse complement strand
GGCCTGTCCCACAGACGCGCCAGCAGGCGGGCCGCCTCGTCACGTCCGAGGCGCGCCACGAGGTCTTCGGCCAGTTCCATGTCGCGCCCATCGGGAAACATGGCGTCGAACTCGGCCGGCGTCGCCTGAAACAGGCTGAAAGTGGCGTTGAGGGCATTATCGATGATCTGGATATTCTTCATCGGCCCTCTTTAGCGTAGCGCGATTTCCGATCAAGCGGACACCTTTTGGTCGAAAGAAATCGTGCCAAAACAAAGAACTAGTGCCAGTCCACAATCAGCCCGCCATGGGTCAGCTCGCGTGATCGGATCAGGCTCACGCGCATTTCGGGCAATAGTGCCCGCTTCCCAAGAAGCGGGCACCGGCTTTGCGATCGGTTCTGGCTCAGCCGCGGCTCAGCCGAATTTTTTCTTGATGCCGAATTTGAAGGTGCGGCCGATCGGATCCCCGGTGAAGGGATCGTAATTCAGCTCCAGCCGCGCAAAGGACGGATCGCGATCGGTCAGGTTTTCCACGGTGAGGTTGAACGTGGAATTCCACGGCAATTTCTGCTGCCAGGCGATGTCATGGGTGATGAAGGAGGAGATGTTCCGGCCAAGCGGGTTGGTCAAGAAGGGCGCGGTGCGCTGATCGACGTAATTATCGATGAAGCGTGATGTCCAACGGAAATTGGCACCGCCAATCGAATAATTGGCATAGGCATCGAATTTCAGCTTGGGCAAAGGCAGGGCCACCGTTTGGAAGTTCAAGAAGCCCGCGGCGCTGAAGGGCCGAGAAACCGTGACGCCGTTGATGACCGTGGCAGCGACATCGTATTTCAGCGTCAGGCTGACGCTGCCGCCCAATTCCGCGTCACCGCCCAGGAAGTTCTCGAACTCATACGAGCTGATGACGTCGATGCCCGAAGTTTCGACGCGCGGACCATTGAAAAATACGGTGTTCAACCGCGAAACATTGGTGATGGAGCAGGCCCCGCTGAACAAGAAGCGGGCCTGGATTGGCGCAAAGGCGGCCACGCCGCAATTGTTGGGGGCACCCGCCCCATTCGGGAACAAGGCGCTGACGAGGCCGGCCACCGGCTCCTGGCCGATCGTGTCGCGCAGGTTGAAGCTCCAGTAATCCACGGCGGTTTTGAACTTGCCCAGCTCGAAAATGCCGCCAACGCTGTAGGTGAAGGCACGTTCGGGCGTGAGATTGGCATTGCCGGAAACATCCACGGCCCGGAAGGTGCCGCCGATATTTTGCAGGGTGGTGATGGTGTTGGGGGCCGATTCGGTGAGCGATGGGCCGCGGAAGGTGGTGCCCACGGTGCCGCGCAGCGCAAAGAAGCTGAGGAGATCGTATTTCAGCGAGAATTTCGGATTGAAGGTCGAGCCGACGGAGCCGGGATAGTTTTCATATCGCGCGGCGAATTGGCCATTCAGCTTGTCCGTGAAGGGCAGGCTGATTTCCCCGAAAAACGCGAAGATTGAGCGTTGCACATCGACAGGGCGGCTGCCCGTCAAGAAGCCATAAAGGCCCGTTTGCACCGCGCAAGCCCGATTGCCCGTGGTTTCGGTATTGATGCAGGGATTGATGTCGAGATTGAAATTGTCGCTATAGCGCGATTGAAAGGTGTCGCGCCGGTATTGCCCGCCCAGGGCATAGCCGATCTCCCCGCCCGGCAGTTTCAGGAAGGGCAATTGCCCATCAAACTGCCCATCGATCACCAGCAGGGATTGTTTCTGGCGGGTTTCCACCAATTCATTGATGAAATTGATCACTTCCGGGCCGTTAGCCACGGCGCGATTGAATTGCGGATTGACGATTCCGGTGACCGCGTTGGCGGGGATGGCCGTGGAGAAGGGATTGAAGAACAGGCAGCCATTGGCCCCCGGCGTATTGGCGGCGCGGTTGCAGTTATCCCCGCCCAGGCCGCGCAGGGCCAAGGCGAAATTATTGACATTGGTATCGAAATTGTTGCGGTAGGCGCTTTCCTCGCCATAGGTCGCGGCCAAGGACCAATTGGCCCATGGCGCGAAACTGCCCTTCAGCTCGGAATTGACGCGGAAAAAGTTAAAGCTGCGCTGGTTGCGCGCCGCACCTGGATCCGGGAAAATGGGGTTTCCGCCCACGCCGAAGGGCCGTGTGGCGATCAGCAGCACGCCGGCCGCCGCGGCATTGGCGGTGGGGGTGAATAGGCCCGGGTTTTGCGCCAGCAGGGAAACGAGGCCCGGATTGGTGCGCGGCACGAAGAATTGCCCGGGAATCAGCGAGGCATCGGCTGTTGGGGCGTTGGCCCCGCCCACGGGCGGGAAAGACGGCGAGAAGGAAATCTGCGGCACTTCGGTGCGCGCATAAAGGCCCTCGATGTGGAAATCCACGCCCGCGCCCAGCTCGGCATTGGCTTCAGAATAGATTTGGAAACGATTCTGCTTTTCGACCAGATTGTCGAACGGGGTGAACTGGAAGCCGCACACGGGCGTTGTGCCCGCCAGCCGCGACTGGCCGCCCAGGCTGGTGCAGGCCGGATCGCGCGTCACGCCTTGCACGGGCGTGCCCGTGGCCGTGATCGGCAAGAAGGCCCCCGGATTGCCGACGAGCGAAAAGCCGCCTTCAGGGTTCTCGGCGAGGGAGCGCACGGCGAAATCACGATCGGTGACGCGCAATTCCGCGCGGTGTTGATAGCCGCCGGCCACGAAGAAATCGAGCCAATCATTGGCCCAGCCGAATTTGCCATTGGCGTCGAAATCGCCGTCCGAGCCCTCGACATAGCGGTAATTGCCGCCCACTTCGAGGCCCTCAAAGCCCCGCTGAGTGATGAAATTGACCACCCCGGCCACCGCATCCGAGCCATAGGTGGCGGCCGCGCCATCTTTCAAGATTTCCACGCGCCCGATGGCGGCGATCGGCAAGATATTGGTATCGACCGCGCCCGCGCCGGCGAAGGCGAAGGGATTGACCGGCAGGCGCCGGCCGTTGAACAGAACCAGAGTGCGCTGGGCCCCGAGCCCGCGCAGATTGACGCTGCCCGAGCCTTCCGAACCCTGGGCCCGCGCGTCGAATTGGTTGCTGTCGCCCAAAATCCCGCTCGATACCGGCAGGGATTTCAGCAGATCAAGCGTGGAGGGCGAGCCCTGCAGATCCAGCTCATCGCGTGAGATCACATCGACGGGCAAAGCGGCATTTTCCGCGGCCCCGCGGATCAGCGAGCCGGTGACGATGATCTCCTCGGTCTGTTCGACATCGCCATCGTCCGGGGCCGGTGCCGTCTGCGCATAAGATTGCCCAATCAGCGCGACCGAAGCGCACGCACTCAACAACCAAAACTTTGGCGAAGCCTGTGTCATCAATTTTCCTCCCAGCACGAAAGCATGGTTGCTTTTGCAACTTCTGTTTAAAAATACGTCACCGGCAGCGCTTAAAATCAAAAGCGGCCAACCGATTGGCACCAGCTTAGCCAAGAAAAAAGCGTCGTCGAGAAGTGATTTGGCCAGAATGCGCCCCAATCGGTTTTGTTGTAAAAATGTCTCGACGCGGCGTGGGAAAGCCGGCATTGCCGGCCGATGCAAGACAGATTCATGGTCTTTGACGGCGTGCACAATTTCCGGGATTTCGGGGGCTATGCCACGGGCCTGGGGCGGATCAAGCGCGGGCGCCTGTTCCGATCGGCCCATTTCGCGCAGGCCAGCCCCTCGGACATCGCGCGGCTTGATGCCTTGGGCTGCGCCTTTCTCGTGGATTTGCGCCGCCCGGTGGAGCGGGCGCGCCAGCCCAATCGCTGGCCGGGGCCAAATGTGATGACCCATGCGAGCAATTCGGGCAATGAGGCCGCCGAGCCGCCGCATATCGCCTTTTTGCGCAGCGACGATCTGAGCGTGGCCGGCGTCGATGTGTTCATGCGCGGCATTTACCGCGAGATGCCGTTCACGCCAGAGCATATCGGCCTGTTTCGCGCCTTTTTTGAAGGCGCGATGGCGGGCAAAGGCGCGGGCATCGTGCATTGCGCGGCGGGCAAGGATCGCACGGGCCTTTTGTGCGCTTTGGTGCTCACCGCCTTGGGCGCGAGCGAGGATGATGTCCTCGCCGATTATGAGCGGACCAATCATAGCCCGCAATTTGAAACGCGCCTCGCCGCCTTTCATCGGGATTTGGAGGCGCGCTTGGCCCGCCAGGTGGATATCAAGGCCCTGCGGCCTTTTGCGGGGGTCAGCGCCGATTGGCTCAAGGATGCGTTCGCGCAGATCCGGGCGCGCCATGGCAGCATCGAAGGCTATCTGGAAAACGCGCTGGGGCTTGGCCCCGATTGGCGTGACCCGCTCGCTGCGGCGCTGATCGAATAACCGGCGCACAATCCTTCCGTCATGCACTTGGCGTTGCGCAGCAACGCGCATTGGCATCCCTCGTCAACATGGATCCCACCGCTCGCTTCGCGCCGGTGGGATGAGGCGAAACCTATCCGCCCGGCAAAACAGCGCTTCCATAATGGGCCATGGATTGGATGCGCCGTTTCGCCGAGATTTTGCAAAACTCCGAGAGCCGTTTGGCCGCGGCGCGCGGCTGGTTGGCGCAGATCTGGGCGCTGATCATCAGCCCCCGTGCGTTTCGCCGCCTGCTCAAAGATAAGCCGATGCAA
>CAZAGL010000204.1:0-4651 GCA_964484435.1 uncultured Caulobacteraceae bacterium | reverse complement strand
CTATGAGGAGGCGGCGGCGCAGGGCCTGATGGCCGGCCTCAACGCCGCATCCCGCGCGGGCGGCGCACGCGAGCCGATCGGGCTCGATCGGGCCGAGGGCTATATCGGCGTGCTCATCGACGATCTGATCACACGGGGCGTCAGCGAGCCCTATCGCATGTTCACGTCGCGCGCCGAATACCGGCTGCTGTTGCGCGCCGATAATGCTGATCAGCGCCTGACAGCGCGGGGCGCGGCCATCGGCTGCGTCGGCAGCGAGCGGGCAAACGCCTTCCACAGCAAGCTGGCCGCGCTGGAGGCGGGGCGGGCGCTGGCCCGGGCCTGCACGCTGACGCCCAGCGCCGCGGCCCAGTTTGGCCTGGCCATCAACCAGGATGGCCGGCGCCGTGACGCGATCGAGCTGCTGGCCTATCCCAATATCGGCTTTGCCGATCTCGTCCGCATCTGGCCGCATTTGCAGACCCTGCCTGGGGCGGTGATCGAGCAGCTGGAGATCGAGGCGCTTTATGCCGGCTATCTCGATCGCCAGGAGGCCGATGTGGCCGCCTTCCGGCGCGATGAGAATCTCGGCCTGCCGACCGATCTGGATTATCGGCGCGTCGGCGGGCTTTCCAACGAAGTACGCGAAAAGCTGGCCAATGCGCGCCCGGCCACGCTTGGCCAAGCCGGGCGGATCGAGGGCGTGACGCCCGGCGCGATGACGGCGCTGCTCGCTTATGTGAAGAGGCGCGCGTGAACGATGCCGATGGCTTCGGCCCCGAAGATCTGCTGCGCGCCGTGCCGGTTCCACGTGAAACCGTTGTGCGCCTTGAAAAACACCGCGTCTTGCTGGCTGCCTGGGCCCCGAAAATCAATCTGATCGGCCCGCATGAGATCGGCCAGTATTGGCGCCGCCACGCGCTCGATAGCCTGCAATTGCTGCTGCACGCGCGGGGGGCGGGGCGCTGGATCGATCTGGGCAGCGGGGCGGGGTTTCCCGGTTTGGTCCTGGCCTGCGGCCTGATCGATCGCCCCGGCGCGGAGGTGGTGTTGATCGAGCCCAACCCCAAGCGCGCCGCCTTTTTGCGCGAAGCCCAGCGCGCCACGGGCGCGCCAGCCCGGGTTTTGGCGATCAAGGGGGAAAACCATGCCCCCGATGAGCGCGAAATGCCGATCATCACAGCGCGCGCCCTCGCGCCACTGGAGCGAATCATCCACAATCACGCTGCGATGTTCGCGCGCGGCGCCACGGGCCTCTTCTTGAAGGGGGCCGAAGCCGAGCAGGAAATCGCCCAGGCCAGGCACCGCTGGGATTTCACCGCCAGCCTGGAGCCGAGCCTCAGTGATCCGCGCGGGCGGATCGTGCGTTTGGAAGGAGTTGCGCCTTGTCCCAATTGAACCGGCCCGAAATGCCGCTGCGGACCTTCGCCATTGCCAACCAAAAGGGGGGCGTTGGCAAAACCACGACGGCCATCAATCTCGGCACGGCCTTGGCCGCCACGGGCAAGCGCGTGCTGATCCTCGATGCCGATCCACAGGGCAATGCCTCCACCGGCCTCGATGTGCGCCCCAATGAGCGCGGCGTTACGGCTTACGATGTCCTGGTCGGGGATCGGCCGCTCTCGGCGGCCTTTGTCGAAACCCGGGTGCCGGGCCTGGCGCTCGTGCCCGGGGATGTCTCGCTATCGGGCCTGGAGACGGAGCTGATGTCGGGCCTGCGCCCGCAATTTCGCCTGCGCGATGCCATCGCCGCCTATTGCGCCGAGAACGGGGGCGGGGAGTTCGATTACCTGCTGATCGATTGCCCGCCCTCGCTGAACGTGCTCACCGTCAATGCGATGACGGCCGCCGATGCGGTCCTGGTGCCGGTGCAGTGCGAATTTTTTGCGCTGGAGGGATTGGCCCAATTGATGGAATCCATTCGCATCGTGCAGGCAAATCTCAATCCAGGCCTGCAGATTCAGGGCGTGGTGCTGACCATGCACGATAAGCGCACCGCGCTTTCCGATCAGGTGGCCAATGAAGTGCGTAAATACTTTACTGACAAAGTTTACGAAACAATGATCCCGCGCAATGTGCGGCTTTCCGAGGCACCCTCCCATGGGATGCCGGCCATCGTTTACGACGTAAACGCGCCGGGCTCGAAGGCTTATATCGCGCTGGCCCGCGAGTTGATCGAGCGTGAGCGCCTGCTCGCGCCGGCAGCCGCCTGAATGAGCGGAAGGAAACAGGGATGAGCGCTTTGTCGGACGCAGGACGCCCAAGAGGGCTGGGACGGGGCCTTTCCGCGCTATTGGGGGATCCCTTCGCCAATGATCTGAGCAGGGCGGCCCCCGCGCCGGCGGAGGGCAGCCTTGGCGCGCCGCGCCTGGTCGAGCCCGCGCCCCAGCCCCAGCCCCAGGCGCAGCCCCAGCCTCTGCCCGAGCTTGTCGGCGAGCCGCCAACCACAGGGGCCAAGACCGTGCCCTTGGCCATGGTGCAGGCCAATCCCGGCCAGCCGCGCACCCATTTTGATGAGGGCGATCTGCGCGAGCTGGCCGAATCCATCAAGGCCCACGGCGTGCTGCAGCCCATTTTGGTGCGGCCCATCGCCAATGCGCCGGGCCGCTATGAGATCGTGGCCGGAGAGCGCCGCTGGCGCGCCAGCCAGATGCTGGGCCTCGAAACCATCCCCGTGCAGATCCGCGAGATCGCCGATGGCGACATGCTGGAAATCGCCATCATCGAGAATGTGCAGCGCGCCGATCTCAACCCGATCGAAGAGGCGCTCGGCTATCAGGCCCTGATGGATCGCTTTGGCCGCACCCAGGCCGATGTCGCCGAAAAGGTGGGCAAGAGCCGCCCGCACGTGGCCAACATGCTGCGCCTGTTGCATCTCGCCCCCGACATCCAGGCCATGGTCCGCGAAGGCAAGCTTTCGGCCGGCCATGCCCGGGCCATTCTGGTCGCGCCCGATCCGCTGATGCTGGCCAATCTGGCCATCGCCCAATCCTTGAGCGTGCGTGAGATCGAGCGCTTGGCCCAAAAGGCCAAAGAGGGCGCAGAGCCCAAACCGGTGCCAGAGCCGGCCAATCTCCTGCGCGAATTCGATGCCGATGTGCGGGCCCTGGAACAGACGCTATCCAGCGTGCTGGGCCTGCGCGTCAGCATCAGCCGCAAGGGCGATGCCAGCGGGGAAATACGCCTTCAGTTTGAGCGGCTGGAACAGCTCGATGAGCTGTGCCGGCGGCTAAGCGCGGGCTGAGCCGGCGCGGGCGGCGATGCCCGCCACGACGCGATAGGTCGAAACCGCGATCAATTCCTGCGGGGCACCCGCCGTCATGGCCCGCAATTGCGCGCGCCACACGGCATCAAGGGCCGTGCCGAGCAAAGCCGGGCTCCACAGGCGCAATTGCGCCTCGAAGCTGTCTTGGTGCTTGAACAATACGATGGGGCGCAGGCGCTTGCCGATCGCCTGCGGGGCGAGGCCAGAAGCCAACAGCGCGAGGGCTTCTTGCAACCGCAAAAGGTGAAACTCCAGCGACCGCAGCGCGGAAACGCCGGCAAAGCCGACTAAATCCGAAAGCGCCTGGGTGGCCTCGGCCCCATGGCCGAGCAAAGCCGATTGCACCGCATCGTCCACATCGCTTTCGCCATCAATGGCCATGAGGGCGGATATATCCCCGGATTCGATTCCGCGATGCTGGGGCCCCGAAAAGGTGATGAGCTTGTCCAGCTCGGATTGCAGCAACCCGCGATCATCACCGATCCGCTGGGCAAATTGCGCGAGCGCCGCCTCGCTGATCGGAACGGCAGCCTCCCGCAGGCGCGATTTGGCCATGCGCAGCAAATCCTGATCGCTGTCTTCGTAAAAGGGCAAAGAGGCGAGGAACTTGCCGGCATCGAAGGCGGCCCGGATTTTGGAATGCTTGGGCAGATCGCCGGCCTCGATGAGCAGCAGGGCATATCGGCCCTCGCCGCTTTCGAGCATGGCCGCGGCATCGAGGATGGCCGGTGCGGCCGCCTCGCCATCGATGCGCAGGCGAACGAGGCAGGGGCCCCCCAAAAGGCTCTGCGCCGCGAGGGCATCGCCCAAGCGCGCGCCATCCTTGAGCAGCGCCGATTCAAAAAGCAGGGTTTGGTTCAACGGATCGGCATCAGGCCCCAGGGCCCATTTCTCCAGCCGCGCGCCCACTTCGCGCACGGCAGCGCCATTGGGCCCGTAGAGCAGGATCGCGCGCATCCGCGCATCGGGCTTGTTCGCGAAGCCCGCGGCCTGGGACGCGGTGAATTTCACCTCAGCGCCTGGCCAGCCGCAAGCCAAGCTCGGCGCGGATGCGCTCGGCCAGCAATTCGGCGGCGCGCTCGCGTGCATCATTCTGGGCCGCGATTTCGCCATAGGACGAAGAGGGCACTTCATAGCTGGCCACCGAATCGGCATTGCCGCGCAGCACTTCCTTGCCCGCATCGTCGAACAGCACATAGGACGCGCTCAGGCGCAAATCGGCGCGGCTCGAAGCCTCATCGACGCGCAAGCCGACCAGGCCATAGGATTCCGACAGCTTGATCGACAGGCGCTTGACCGGGCCGGAGCCGCGCTCCAGCCCCAGCAATTGATCCAATTCGGTTTTCAGAGCATGGCCGCTTTTACCCTGGATGGTATCGATCACCACCGGGCCAATGGCGGGCCCGC
>CAZAGL010000203.1:0-4661 GCA_964484435.1 uncultured Caulobacteraceae bacterium | reverse complement strand
CTGCGTTGCTCTGACCCGTTGAATCCGCCGTCACACTTTTCGGGATCGGGTCTAAACATCCTCCCCCTCTCCGCGCCCGGGGCGCGGGGGGCGCTTGGCGCGCAAGGGTGTGCGCCGATGCAAGCCCTGGGCTTTGCGCGGATCAGCCGGTTCGGCCTGCGCCGCCTGGCCTTGAGCATCGTCAACGAAATCCGAGCCGGATTTTGTTGGGTTCGATGCTCTAATCGTTTGAATCTGCGCATTTTCTGTCGCAACGCCGCGAACACGCTTTTGCTGAAAATGCGCTTGCGTGCCGGCCCGGTTTTCCTTGGCGATCTTGCCATCCTTGCGGGCCTTGCTGGAAATTTCCCGCAGCTTGGCCCCCTGCAGGCGCGAGAGGGCCTCATCGGGCGCGCCCTTGGCATAATCGGCGAAGGCCGAGCCATATTCTTCCAGGCGCGCGCCTACCTCCCCCAAAAAGGTTTTTTCCCAATCGGAAAGGCTCGCCTCTTCGGCGCTGGCCGCCAAGCGGCGCACGCGGCGTAAGGCCTTGCGGGTGCGGCGCGGATCGACCGCCCGCACCAAGATTTAGATCTCGCCGAGCGCGGCGAGATAGAGATCGAGCATCTGCTCCTGCTCTTCGCGCTCGCGCCGATCTTGTTTGCGCAGGCGCACTACGGCGCGCAGCGCCTTGGTGTCATAGCCCAGCGCCTTGGCCTCACTATAGACATCCTTGATATCGGAGGCGATGGCGGCTTTTTCTTCTTCCAGCCGCTCGATGCGCGTCACCACGAGTTTCAGCTTTTCCTTGGCCGCTTGCGTCAGCGATTGCAGGGCGACGACATCATCCCCCCCGGTCAGATCTTCTGCAAATGCCATAGGAACCACCCACCTTTTGGGAATCAAAAACCCAGCTTAGCGCGGCGCGGGTCTTTGCTCCAGGCTTGCCGCGCGGCGAATGGCCGCCGCCACGGCCGGCGCGCGCACCAGATGCAGCATATGGCCCATGCCCGGTGCCATGACCAGTTCGGCGCGGGGCAAAGATGCATAAAGCGCGCGGGCATTTTCCTGGGGATCGGCGAAGGCGTCGCGATCGGCGCTGATGATCAGCGCATGGGCCCCGATCTGCGGATAGCGCAAAGCCTGCAAGGCACATTCGCCGGAAAACCGGCCCCTCGCCCGCCAATCGGCCAGCCAAACGCTGGGTCTGGCACCCAGGCCATGCTGGCTGCGCGCGGCAAATTTCGGCGCGGCCGGCTGGGGCGAGAACTTCGCGCGCAGGCGCAGGCCTGTGCCGGCCAGCCAAGCCCAAGGGGCCAGCGTATGGGCCCAGAGCCAAGCCAGCCAGGCAGGGCCCATGCGCGCCCCACCGCGCTGGGCGCGCGGATGGATCAACGGGGCCACCAGCACCAAAGCACGCACCAATTCGGGCCGTTCCAGCGCCAGCCGCAAGGCCACGCCCGCCCCCTCGCCATGGGCGGCCACCACGGCGCGCTGGATCTGCATATGCTCCAGCAATTTGGCGGCCAGATCGGCCTGCATTGCCAAGCTTTCCTGGCCACGCACGCCGCCGGAATGGCCATGGCCCGGCCGATCCATCAGTACGTGCTGGAACCCCTCTTCGAGGAATTGCGCCACACCGATGGCGAATTCGCGCCCGCTGGCCTGCGCGCCGTGCAGATACAAGACAGGGATGCCCTGCCCGCGCACTTCGGCGTGCAAGCGCGCTTTGGCCAGATGCATGATGCGGCCGCGGCGCGGGGCCAGGATGTCCAGAACACAAACCAAGGCGCAATTGGCCGCCAACAGAGCGCAGAGGCCGAGAAGCGCCCAGGCTGCGATCCGCGCCAGATCGATCATGCCTCGCGGCCGTCAGCCTTGCCGCCCAACCGCTTGACCCCCGCCTCGGCCGGCTGAAAAAATGGGTGCACGGCCAGCGCCTCCTGATACGCCTTCAGGGCGGCCTGCTCGCGCCCGAACTCTTCGTAGATCCTCCCCAAGGCGGCCAGAGCCCCAAAATGGCGCGGCTCGCGCAGCAGCACTTCGTGGATGTCCCGCAGGGCCTGCGCCTTGTCGCCCAGATCATAGGCCAAAGCCGCCCGCTGGTGCCAAATTTCGGCGCAATCGGGCGCGAGCCTGGCGGCATCGTTCAAGAAGACCTGCGCCAATTGCGGGCGCTTTTGCGCCTGGGCGATGGCTGCGCGCTCCAACAGGACATTGACCGTCGGGCTGCCGCTGTCGCGCCAGCGCGCCCACACTTGGTCTTCCAGCTTGGCGGCCGCACGCGCATCGGGTGCCAGGCGCAATTGCCCGAGGATTTCTTCCAGCCGCGCATCACGCGGCGCGCCATCGCGCGCATCGGGTTTGGGCGAACAGCCCCAAACGAGGAGGGCCAGAACAAAGGGAAACAGCCAGCGGCGCATCTTGCATGCATACAAGCCCCAAGCGCGCGCGGCGAGCCCCCAAACAGCCGATTGCTGTTTCGCGATGCGCCTTGGCCAGATAACGTGCCGGCCGATCCCCTCACAGCCCATGGCGCAGCATGACCCAGCCCATTTCCCCGCCCCCTGAAGTCAACCAGCGCTTTTCGCCGCAGGACATCGACGTGATGCGCGCCTATGGCGAGGTGCGCTTTCACGAGGCCGGCGCGATTTTGGTGCAGGAAGGGGACAAGGAGATCGATTGCTGCGTCGTCGTTTCTGGCCAGCTCAATCTCTATGCCCTGGTGAATACGGAGCGCCGCCGCCTCGGCTGGCTGGAGCCCGGCCAATTCGTGGGCGATAGCGCGCTGCTCACCGGGCGCACCACGATGATCGTGGCGCAGATGGAAATCGCCGGAGAGGTGCTGCACATCCCGCGCGCCAATTTTCAGCGGCTGCTGGCGCGGGAAAGCGCGCTTTCCGATGCCTTCGTGCGCGCCATCATGGCCCGGCAAAGCTGGATCCGCTCCAGCGGCCGTGCCAGCGCGACCTTGATCGGCTCTGGCCTCAGCCGCGAATGCTTCGCGCTGCGCGATTTGCTGCAAAGGCATTCCGTGCCCTTTGTGTGGATCGATAGCGATACCCAGCCCGAAATGCTCGAGGCGCTGATCAGCCAGGGCCTGCGCGCCGACGATCTGCCCGTCCTGTTCGCGGGCATGAATTTGCGGCTGAAGCGGCCCAGCCTGCAACAGGTCGTCGAGGCCTTTGGCCTCGATCTGCTGCCCGATGGGGCCAAGGTGGATGTGGCGGTGGTCGGGGCGGGGCCGGGCGGCTTGGCCGCCGCGGTTTATGCCGCATCGGAAGGGCTTTCGGTTTTGGCCGTGGATTGTGCCGGTCCAGGCGGGCAGGCCGGCACCAGCTCAAAAATCGAAAACTATCTCGGCTTTCCCGCCGGGGTTTCGGGGCGTGAACTGACCGAACGGGCCACCTTGCAGGCCGAAAAATTCGGCGCCCGCATCGCCGGCCCGGCTTTGGCCAGCGCGCTGGAGCGGATGGGATCGCATTATTGCCTTGCGCTGGAAGACGGTCGCAAGATCAGTGCGCGGGCCATCGTCATCGCCACGGGCATGCAATACCGCCGCCTCGCTCTCGAAAATCTTGAGCCATTCGAAGGGCGCGGCGTCTATTACGGGGCCACCCCGATGGAGGCGCAATTGTGCCGCGATGGCATCGCCGTGATCGTCGGGGCCGGCAATTCGGCCGGCCAGGGCGCGGTGTTCCTTTCCGGCTTCGCGCGCGAAGTCCATGTGCTGTTTCGCAAGGCCAGCCTGCGCGAAACCATGAGCGAATATCTGGTGGCGCGCCTGGAGGCCTTGCCCAATGTGATCTTGCACCCCGAAACCGAGATCTTTGCCTTGCATGGAGCCGGCCAGGGCCGCCTGAGCGCCATCACGCTGAACAGCCCTTCTGGCCCCGCCCATCTGGAGGCCTCATTCGTGTTCTTGTTCATCGGGGCGGTGCCGGGTTCGGATTGGCTTCCCGACACCCTGGCCAAGGATGAGGCCGGCTTTGTCAAAACCGGCGCGAGCCTCAGCCCGCGCGATCTGGTGCGGGCCGGCTGGGATCTGGAGCGCATGCCCAGCCTGTTCGAAACCAGCTGGCCGCGCGTTTATGCCATCGCCGATGTGCGCAGCGGCTCGGTGAAGCGGGTGGCATCGGCCGTGGGCGAGGGCTCGGTCTGCGTGCAATTCATCCATCAGGCCTTGGCCGAAGTCCCCGGCTGAACCAAGGCTTCGATGCCCTGGCCGCGCACGAGTTCGGCGGTTTCGGCCAAGGCGGCCTCCAGGGCTGTTGCATCGGTGCTGCGCAAAACCAGATTGACGCCGTAGCCCGATGCATCGAACCAGGGATAGGATCCGATGGAAACCAGAGCATGCGTCCGCTGCAATTGGCCCAATTGGGTGCCGATATCGCCTTCGCGCAGGCCCGGCGCGCGCAAGGACCTGGCCAGGACGATGGCCCCGCTTTCCAGGCGATGCGCGACATCTTCCAGCATGCCTCGCAGGATCGAAGGCACGCCCGCCAGCACGAAAACATTGCCGAGCTGAAAGCCCGGGGCCTTCGACACCGGATTGGCGATCAGCACCGCCCCCTCGGGGATGCGGGCCATGCGCAGGCGCGCTTCGTTCAGGGCCTCGCCATAATGCGCCTCCAAAATGGCCCTGGCATCTTCACGCACGCCAATGGGCACGCCGAACGCAT
>CAZAGL010000202.1:0-4726 GCA_964484435.1 uncultured Caulobacteraceae bacterium | reverse complement strand
AAGCGCGCAATTCCGGCGAGGCGCTCGCCCACAGCACCGAGCGCCAATTGGCTGAAAACGGCTCCAAGCTCGAAAAGGCCGATCGCGAAGCCATCGAGGCGGCGATAGCGGCTCTGCGCAATACGCTGACCAGCGAAAACGCCAGCGAGATCCAGGCCAAAAGCCAGGCGCTGGCGCAGGTGGCCATGAAGATCGGCGAAGTGCTTTATGCGCAAGGCGGCGCGGGCGAAACCGCCCCTGGTGAAGGCTCTGCTGGCGGCGGCGATTCCGGTGTCGTCGATGCCGAATTCGAAGAAGTGGATGGCCAGAACAAGAAAAGCGCCTGATGCGATTTTCTACCCGTGAGCATCTGAGCGCTTTTTCATGAGCCAACGCGATTGCTACGAAATCTTGGGAATTGGGCGCGGTGCCGATAGTGCCGCGCTCAAGGCCGCCTACCGGCGCATGGCCAAGCAATATCACCCCGATGCCAATCCGGGCGATGCCAGCAGCGAGGCCAAGTTCAAAGAGATTTCCGAGGCCTATGCCATCTTGTCGGATCCGGAAAAACGGGCGCGCTATGATCAATTCGGGCGCGCCGCGTTTGAAGGCGGCGCCGGAGGAGGGGGCGGCGGCTATCATGATTTCAGCGATATTTTCAATGAAGTGTTTGGCGATGCGTTCGGCGATCTGTTTAACCGCCAGGGCGGCGGAGCAGGGCGCGCGGGCCCGGCGCGCGGCTCGGATCTGCGGTTCGATCTCGAAATCCAGCTGGAAGATGCGCTGACCGGTGTGGAGCGCCAAGTGCGTGTGCGCTCGGCGGCCGCTTGCAAGCCATGTAAAGGCAGCGGCGCGGCCGAGGGTTCGGCCCCGCAAACCTGCCCGACTTGCGGCGGGGCTGGCCAAGTGCGGTCCAATCAGGGCCTGTTTCGCGTGGTGCGCACCTGCCCGGGCTGCGGCGGGCGCGGCTCGATCATCCGCAATCCCTGCCCCGCTTGCGCCGGGCGCGGGCTGGTTCAGGCGGAGCGGCAATTGGCCGTGAAAATCCCCGCGGGCGTGGAAGATGGGGCGCGCATCCGCCTGGCCGGTGAGGGCGATGGGGCCCCCTATGGCGGCCAGCCCGGTGATCTTTACATTTTCCTGTCGATCAAGCCGCACGAAATCTTTGAGCGTGAAGGCGCGGAGCTGTTCTGCCGCGCGCCCGTGCCCATGACGATCGCGGCCTTGGGCGGCGAGATCGAAATCCCCAGATTGGGCGGGGGGCGCACCCGCGTGGCCATCCCGGCCGGTGCCCAATCGGGGCGGCGCTTTCGCGTCAAGCAGGCGGGCATGACCAGCCTGCGCGGGCGCGATCGCGGCGATCTGCACGTGGAAATCCAGGTGGAAACGCCGATCAATCTCACGGCCAAGCAGCGCAAGCTGCTGGAGGAATTCGCTGAATTGTGCGGCGATGAAGCCCATCCGCAGAGCCAGGGCTTTTTCGCGATGGTGAAGCGCTTTTTCGAGGCCAATGGCGAATCGCCCGCGCATTAGTGTCCTGAACCAGAAGTTCGCCGAACAATTGGATCGAGTTCTTAGCGAACTTCTGGTTCAAAAAGGACACTAAAATCATATATTTCTAGTGTGGCTTTTGATTTTCGAAACGCGCAATTCGGCCTCCATCATTCTGAGGCGAATTTCGAAAATCGCCACACTAGGGACCTTGGTGCATTGGCGATGGATTCGGTCGCGGCTTTTGTGCTTAATGCCTGAGCCATTGGGGGCTATGCCAGGGAGCATTCTTGGGCACAGAGCGCCATTTCCCTTTCTCCGCCCAAGTCGATCGGCACGCCATGGCCCTGCGCATCGGCTTTGATCCCGCTAGCCGCGCGCTATGCGCGGGGGCCGTGTGCCTGGCGCTGGCGCTGGCGGCTTGGCTCTGGGCGCGTGGGCAAAGCGGCATGTTTCCATCCGTGCTGGTGGCTGTTTTCCTGATCGGAGCCGGTGCCGGCCTCTTTGCAAGCGCGCGCCAATGCCACGCGGCGGGCAATCTGGGTGAGCTGTTGCAAGGCGCGGCCTTGGCCAGCGCCGTGTTGGCGGGGGCCAGCCTGTTGGGCGCGGCGCTCAACACCCTCGGCGTGCCTTCTCCAGGCAATGCCTTGCTGCGCCTTGGGGCATGGGCCGCCTATGGAATCGCCGCCGCCTTGTGGCTGGAGCGCGGGGCGCAGGCCCCTATCGCGGACCGGGTGCGGCGATGGGGCGCGGCCTGCCTGAAGCTGGCGGCGCTGGGATATGCCGTGCTGGGGGGCGTCAGTGCTTATAATCCCTGGTGGGGCATGGCACCGGCTTTGGCACTTGGCTTGCCGCTGCTCAATGCGCTGCTTTTGGGCTATGCGCTGCCGGCCGTTTTGTTGAGTTATATGGCTTTGCGCGGGCGCGAGATGCGCGATGGCTGGCTGGCGCGCCTCGGCCTCGGTGCGGGCCTGGCGCTTGGCGGGCTGTGGGCGGTTTTGGAGATCCGGCGCGCGATGACCGGGCCGGATCTCACCCGTGCGGCGCAGCTGCATGTGGGGGGCTTGCTGGGCCTGGCCGGCGCGCTGGCCTTGGCCATCGGGCTGGGCCTGCTGGCCCTTTGGGCGATCCGGCGCCGCCATGGCCAGCCGGGCGGCACCGAGGGCGACGCGGCGCACGCGCTTTGGCACCCAAGCACATCGGCCTTGGCCTTGCGGCCGGATCAGGCGCGGCCCATGCGCGGGCCGCAGGAGGAGGCGCGCGCGCCAAGCCGCGCCAAGCGCGCCATCGATCCCAATCTGGCACCGCCCGTATGAGCGCGCAGCCCTTGCCCGTGGCGGTGGGCGGCGCGAGCGGGCGCATGGGGCGCGCCGTCTGCGCGGCCATCCTGGATGCGCCGGATCTGCGCCTTGTCGGTGGCTGCGGTGCGCCAAACGGGGGCCAGACCGGCGAGGATCTGGGCCTTTTGGCAGGCCGTGCGCGCGCCGATATCCCGCTTTGTGATCATGCCGGCTTGGCGAGCAGCGCGGCGTGCGTCTGGATCGATGTATCGACGCCGGCCGGCTTGTGCGACAATCTGGCCAATCTCGCGCCGGGCGTTGTGGGCGCGGTGATCGGGGTGACGGGGCTGACGCCTAGCTCCGAGGCCGCGCTCACGGCCTGCGCGGCGCGGCGCGCCTTGGTCTATTCCGGCAATTTCAGCCTGGGGTTGAATGTGTTGCTGGGCCTGGTGCGCGAGGCCGCCGCCCGGCTTGACCCGCAATGGGATATCGAAATCCTCGACATCCACCATCGCCACAAGCGCGATGCCCCATCGGGCACGGCTTTGATGCTGGGCGAGGCGGCAGCCCAGGGGCGCGGGCAGGAATTGGCCGCGCTCCGCATTGGCCCGCACGCTTGTGATGCCTCCGCGCGCCCGCAAGGTGCCATCGGCTTTGCGGCCTTGCGCGGCGGCTCTTTGATCGGGGAGCACCAGGTGCTGTTCGCGGGGGAGCATGAAAGCCTCATGCTTTCCCATTCGGCGCAAAGCCGGGAAATTTTCGCTGCCGGCGCGCTTCTTGCGGCGCGCTGGGCCAGCGGCCGGCCGGCTGGCCGCTATTGCCTGCAGGACGTGCTGGGCTTCACGAAATAACCGGCAAATGGGCGCGCCGCAGCGCCTTTTGCAAGGCGATGGCGAAGGCTTCGCGCTCGTCCGGGGAGAGGAAGCGCGCCAGCCTGAGCATGCGCCCGCCGGCAATGAGGAGCACCCCCGCATCCCCGGTTTCGACGCGGGCCCAGATCGGGTTGACAACCCAATGCACGCGCCGCCCGCGCGCGCTTTGCTGCATCACATGCAGGCAATTGGTGCCCACGCAGACGCGCTCGATGGCATTTCCATCGCGATAATTCACGCGAAAGGCCAAATAGAGCAGGGCCATGTCCAGGCCCAAAAACCCGCCCACCAGGAAAAGACCCTGAAGGAAAAATCCATAGGCCAAAGCGGCGTTGATGCAGATCATTACGCCCATCAGCAGGCCAAAGCCGCTTTGGCTCAAAGAGCGATTGGGTTTCAGCTCTGCATCCATATACAAAGGCCCGTCCAGCGCTGGCGCGCCTTCGCGCGTTTCCCATTGAGGCGACATGAGCAAGCTCCGATCCCAGGCTTCCACCACATCCCAAGGCGCGGGCCCTGGCAAGCCTGGCACCAAGCTCAAAACCTTGAGCAAAGCCAAGGCTGCGGCCCTTTATGAGCGGCTCAGCCTCACGCGGCCCGATCCGCGCACCGAATTGGAATTTCACGATCCGTTCACCTTGCTGGTGGCGGTGGTGCTTTCGGCCCAGGCCAATGACAAGGCTGTCAATCTGGCCACCAGGGGGCTGTTCGCGGCCGCCCGCGATCCGCGCGCCATGGTGCTACTCGGCGAAGCCGGCATCGCCGCGCAGATCAAAACCATCGGGCTGTGGCGCAACAAGGCGCGCAATGTGGCCGCGCTTTCGGCTTTGCTGCTGGAGGCGCATGGCGGGCAGGTGCCATCCGGGCGCGAAGCGCTGGAGGCCTTGCCGGGCGTTGGCCGCAAAACTGCCAATGTGGTGCTGGCCGAGGCCTTCGGCGTAGAGACCATCGCCGTCGATACCCATGTGTTTCGCGTCGCCAACCGCACCGGCCTGGCGCGCGGCGATAATCCCGATGCCGTCGAGGCCGGGCTGATGGCCATCACCCCGAAATCCTATTAGCGCGGCGCGCATCATTGGCTGATCATGCACGGGCGCTAAACCT
>CAZAGL010000201.1:0-4789 GCA_964484435.1 uncultured Caulobacteraceae bacterium | reverse complement strand
TCCGATCATGGCGTATCGGATCGCGCCTCTAGGGCACGTTCCGTTCGAAACGAATCGGAACTGTGCTCGAGTTCTCTGTTTTGTCGCGATTTCTTGCGCCCAACCGGTGCCGACTTGGCCCCAAATGCACCTGGCCTTCACCGCGGCTTTGCCCCGCCAATCCCAGGCCTGCAAGCGCTGATCCCCTTGCTGTTGCCGCCTTTGGCCATCGGGGCCTTGGCCGCGCAAGCCCATTGGCTGGCCGGGCTGGCCTGGCTGGGGCTGGCTGTGGTCAATGCCCTGGCGGAGCGCCGAGGCCAAGCGGCCTGGCAGGCAAATGCCTTTGGCCTGGTGGTGTCAGTGTGCGGCCTCGCCGCCTTTGGCCCCCTGGCCTTTGTGCTGATCCTCGCGCTTTGGCGCATGGGTGCCGACACGCGCGGGCTCCACCGCTTTCTCGCGCGCCTCGGCCCGGCGAGCGGAGCATTTAGCGGATGGGCTTTATGGCCCATGCTGGTGCTGGGGATTTCGCTCCTGGTCCTTGGCGGGCGCGCCAGCCTGTTCGGCACCGCACTGGGCACGCCCGTGATCGCGGCCGTCTTCGCCTGGATCGGCCTGGCGATCGGCTTGGCCTGCGCCGGAATTTGGCTGAGCGGCAAGATCGCCTGTTGGCGCATGCACGAGGCGTTGAGCCTGCGCGATGCCCATTTCGCTTTGTTGGGCCTGGCTCTGCCCATCATCCTGGCCGCGCCGCCCGATCTGGCCATCAGCCTTTGCCTCCTTGCCGGCCTGCGCTTAAGCGCCAACCTGGCACGCCCCACGCGCGTACTGGCCCGCACCAAATGGGTGGCCGTCATGCCCCAGAAGACACAGCCCGCCGCCAAGATGGCGGCCCGGTTGTAGCCCCTGGCGAAGCCGGCTAAACTGTGTGCTCCTTAAACCTTGACGGCGCGCTGGCCGCGCCGAGCTGGCGGAAGACCATGCGGCCTTCAATCTGCCCTAGGCCCCTTGTTCGCCACAATCGGGCCCCCACTTCGTGACCCAATCTGAAGCCGCGCTGGCAAGGGCGCAGCCCCCATCCGATCACGCCGCCCGCCCGGTGCCGGGCTGGATCGCCATTGCGCGCCATGGCAAGCCGGCGCTGTCGCGCGCGGTGCAGCTCAATCGCCATCAATACCGCGATTGGTGGCGGATGTATGATGCTGGCGGCCTCGCGCCTGGGCAAAGCCCGCCGCCAACCCTGTGCCAATTGGGGGAGCAAGCGGATCTGGTGCTAACCAGCACGCTGCGCCGCGCCCTCGAAACGGCGCAAGCCGTTCACGGCGCGAAGCCGATCGTGCAGGAAGAATTGTTCATCGAGGCGGCTTTGCCGCCCCCGCCCCTTCCCGGGCGCTATAATCCCGGGGCCTGGGGGGTGCTGGCCCGCGCCGCCTGGTGGCTCGGCATGGCCGGGGAGGAAGAAAGCCGCCGCGAGGCCGATGCCCGCGCGCTGAAGGCCGCGCTGTTCCTCATCGCCAAAGCCGAAACGGGCGAAAACGTGCTGCTGCTGGCCCATGGCTGGTTCAACCGCATGATCCGGCCGCATTTGCTGAATCAAGGCTGGGCATGCCGCACCGATGGCGGCGATGCGTATTGGTCCCACCGGCTTTACGTGCAGCGCACGCGATCCTGATCGGCTGCCGGCGCATCCGCTTGTGGCCCGATCAAACCCAAGGGCGTGATCGGGCCATAGAGCGACCGCCTATTTCGCCGGAGCGGCGGGCGCAGCCCGGCGCACCTCCACCGGCAAGCCCAGCTTGGCCAATTGCGGCTCCACGACGGCCGCATCGCCCACAATCACCCAAGTCAACTTGCTGGGATCAATGGCCGCCTTCGCCGCCTGGGCAATGTCCGCCTCGGTCAAGGCCCGGTAACGCGCCGACAATTTGGTCACATAATCATCGGGCCGGCCAAGCACGGCATTGGATTGCACGGCCCCCAGCACGGCCGCCGCCGTTTCATAATCGCCGGGCAGCGAGAGCGTATTGGCATTGATGCTGCGCTGCAATTCCTCGGACGTGATCGGCTTGGAGCCCAAAAAGGCCTGGATGCCTTCGACCAGGGCCTGGATGGAATCGCCCGTGCGATCGGCCTGAACCGGCGCGGTGATCTGGAAGATCAGATCGCCCTTGCCCCCGGAAATGCCCGAGCGCACGCCATAGGACCAGCCCTTGGCCTCGCGCAGATCGGCATTGAGCCGTGAGGTGAACGCGCCGCCCAAGGTTTCGTTGGCAAGGCCCAGAGCGATGGGATCATCCACGCCTTTGAGGCCGACGGGCATGGCCGCCCCAATCACCGTTTGCGGGGATTTGGGGCGATCGATCAGCACGATCCGGCCTTGGCCCTGCTGGGCAAGCCCGGAATTGGCCTTCACCCCTTTGGCCACGCCCGCGGGCGCGGCCCAATTGCCGAAGGCCGCCTCCAACTGGGGCAGCAATTGCGCAAGCGTCGTATCGCCCGCGACGAACACTTTCATATTGTCCGGGCGGATCCATTTCTGGTGGAAGGCCAGCAAATCCTCGCGGGTCAGGCCTTTGACACTTTCCACCGTGCCGATGCCGGAGATAAAGCCATAGGGGTGATCCGCCCCGAACACCAGCGGGCGCAGCACGCGGCCCAAAGCCCCATTGGGATTGGTTTCTTCCTGCGCCACGCGCGAAAGCTGGATGGCGCGCAGCCGCTCGATCTCCGCGGGTGCCATGGCCGGATTGCGGATCACATCGGCCAACAGGGCCAAGGAGGCTCCCAGATTGGGCTTCAGCGCCGAAATGGAAAGGCGCGTCTCATCGAGGGTGGCCCCACTGCCGAGCACGGCACCCAGGCGCTCGGCCTCCTCGGCGATTTGGATGCCAGACCGGGTCAGCGTGCCGTTGCGGAGCAAATCCAGCATCAGAGCCTGGCCACCCAGCTTGGCGCGGGCATCGGCGGCCTGGCCGGCATCGAAGCTGACGGATACACCGATCACCGGCACGGCGGCGCGCCGCACGAATTGCACCTCGATGCCATTAGAGAGCTTGGCGCGCTCCACCGCCGGGAAGATCACATCCGGCGAGCCGGTGACCGCCGGCAGCTTGGAGCGATCGGTCGCGGCTTTGGCCCCGCTGGGCGGCGGCACGGGGCGCGTGGCCGCAACCCCCGCCAGCTTCTGTTCCGCCTCGCCGCGCTCGCCGGGCTGCACCACCAGCCGGTGGCTGCCATCGCTTAGCCAACGCTTGGCGGCTGTTTGCACGCTTTTTGGCGTGGCGCTGGCGTACCAATCCAATTGCTTGCGGAAAAACAGCGGATCGTTGGCGTAAAGCTCCCCCTCGGCCAAGGCGACGGCCTTGCCGCCAAAGCCGCCGACCTGCTCCAGCCCGCGGATGGTACCCGCGACATTGCGGGTGGCGACGCGATCGATTTCATCCTTGGTGGGGCCCTGCGCCAGGAATTGATCCAAAACGGCCTGGGCGCGTGCCTCGACCTTGGCCAAATCCACGCCTTGCTTCACATCCACCGTTAGCAAGGCCACGCCCGCCAATTGCTGCTCGAACGTGCCCCCGCCGACGGAAACAGCCAATTGTTCATCGCGCACCAGCGTGTTGTAAAGACGAGAGCTTTCACCCCCAGCCAGGATTGTGGTGGCCACATCGAGCAGGACGAGATCCTTCTCCAGCCGCCCAGGAGCGACCCACAGCAGATAAAGCCGCGTGTTGCCCACCCGGTCCGAAATGGTTTGGCGCGTAATCCCCGTGCGCTTGGGCGGGGGCCCCACCGGCTCGGCCACCACCGGGCCGCGCGGGATCGCGCCAAAGCGCTTTTCCACCATGGGGCGGGCCGTGGCCGCATCGATATCCCCGGCCAAAACCAGGACGGCATTGTTGGGGCCGTAATAGGATTTGAACCAGTTCTGCACATCGGCCAGGCTGGCGGCATCGAGATCGGCCATGGAGCCGATCGTGGAATGGCGATAGGGATGGCCCTCGGGAAAGAGGCCTTCAAAAATGGCATAGCGCGTCAGCCCATAGGGCTGATTATCCCCTTGGCGCTTTTCATTTTGCACCACGCCGCGCTGGTTATCCAGCTTGCCTTGGGTGATGGCCGGCAGCAGATTGCCCATGCGATCGGCTTCCAAGAACAAGGCCAGATCGAGCGCCGGGGTCGGCACGCTTTCGAAATAATTGGTGCGGTCCACATTGGTGGTGCCGTTGGAATTGGTGGCCCCGACATCATCCAGCGGCTCGAAAAACTCGCCGTCATAATTGGCCGAGCCATTGAACATCAGATGCTCGAACAAATGGGCAAAGCCGGTTTTGCCTTTGGGCTCATCACCCGATCCCACCCCATACCAGACGCTGACAGCCACCACCGGCGTCTTGCGATCGGTGTGGACGATCACGCTCAAGCCATTGGCCAGCGTGAATTCTTCATAGGGCACCGCGACTTGCTTGACGAGCGTGGCCAGCGGCGCGGGATTTTGCGCCGGGGCGGCAGCCGCCGGGGCCATCAGCGCCAACACGGCCACGCTCGCCATCGCGGCACGCAAGAAATTGGATCGCATGAACTTCCTCCAGAGTTTATCGATTAACCATAAATCCATCGCTCAGCATGGGCAATCGCCAAATGCGCCCAATCTCAGGATTCTTGAGGGGCTTGGTGGGTTCACACGATATTCTGAGCCGATTTCCGAACGAAACTGTGATCGAAATCCCTGGTGGAGGTGAGAGGGGAAACCTCGAACCGGAACCCGCGCTTTGGGTTGGTGGGCGGCAAAGCGCAAACAAAAATGGTGGGCGCG
>CAZAGL010000200.1:0-4795 GCA_964484435.1 uncultured Caulobacteraceae bacterium | reverse complement strand
CCCACCAACCGCCACCATGCTGCCCAACGCCAACCCGACGGTAAACCCACAGCACGGGATGCAGCGAGCTTGGCCCCTGACGGGCATTGACCTCGTTGGTTTTCAGGCTGGCATAGCGCGGCACCGGCAGGCCAGAGGGACCAATCCGCCCAGCGGGGGCCGCCTGCGGATCTCCCAGGAGCGCGAACGCGAGCAGGGCATCGATCATGGCGCTTGGCTCCAAAGCGGGGGAGGGATCGGGCCAGCTTCGCCCGTTTGCGTGAATGCCCGATTAAGCCCGCGGTGTGTGCAATCGCGACGTCAGATTTTTCTACGCGACGCGGCGAATTTGCATTAGATACGCGGCGAACGGCCCCAAGCCGCCCCAGGGATTTGCCATGTCGACCCGCAACGTCAAGGTGATCGTTACACGCCGCTTGCCCGATGCCGTGGAAACGCGCCTGCGCGAATTGTTCGACGCCGAACTGAACCTGGACGACATGCAAATGAGCGCCGATCGGCTTGCCGATGCGCTCGGCCGGGCCGATGTGCTGGTTTCCACGGTGACCGACCGGTTGGATGGCAAATTGCTGAGCCGGGCCGGTGAACGCCTGAAGCTGATCGCGCAATTCGGCGCGGGCGTGGATAACATCGATGTGGCCAGTGCCGTGCAGCGCGGCGTGACCGTCACCAACACCCCGGGCGTGCTCACCGAAGATACGGCCGATATCACCATGGCCCTGATCCTGGCGGTGCCGCGCCGGCTGGTCGAGGGCGTCAAGGTCATCGAGGCGGATCAATTCGCCGGCTGGAGCCCCACCTGGATGATGGGCCGGCGCCTGCGTGGCAAGCGCCTGGGCATTATCGGCATGGGGCGGATCGGCCAGGCGGTGGCGCGCCGGGCCCGCGCCTTTGGCCTGCAAATCCATTACCACAATCGCCGCAAGGTGCCCCAGGCCATCGAGGCCGAACTCGATGCCACCTATTGGGAAAGCCTGGATCAGATGCTGGCCCGCATGGACATCATCAGCGTCAATTGCCCCCACACGCCCGCCACTTATCATCTGCTTTCGGCGCGCCGGCTGGCGCTGCTCCGCGCGCATGCCTTCATCGTCAATACCGCGCGCGGAGAGATCATCGATGAGGCCGCCTTGGCCCGCATGCTGGAAAAGGGTGAGCTGGCCGGGGCGGGCCTTGATGTGTTCGAACACGAGCCGGCCATCAATCCCAAACTCAAAAAGCTGAGCAATGTTGTGCTTTTGCCACATATGGGCTCGGCCACCCTGGAGGGGCGCATCGATATGGGCGAGAAGGTGATCATCAATATCAAGACCTTCGCCGATGGCCACAAGCCGCCCGATCGGGTCATCCCCGCCATGCTGTAGGCGGCTTATCTACAAGATGTGATCCGCCTAGCGCTTTGATTCCTGGCCAGCCTTCTTATGTTGGCTGTCTGAAGGGCTTTTGATGCATGAGCACGGTCGAAATCGGCGCGCCTGAAATCCCGGCGCTGGCCAGCCAAAAATCCGCCCCTGAAACCATTACGGCCTTGCTCGATGCCATTTGTGAATCGGTGAATTGCGATCCCACCGAAGGCACAGAAAAGGTGCTGATGGGGGATATTCTCGATCAAGTCGGCCGGCGCGCTTATGGGCCGCTTCTGTTGATCGTCGGCCTGTTTTCCATTTCGCCGCTTTCGGTGGTGCCGGGCATGACCTGGTTTGCCGCGGCGCTGACTTTGGTTTTGGCCGTGCAAATGCTGCTCGGCCGGGCCAAGCCTTGGCTACCCAAGCGCGCCATGCAAATGCCGATTCCCCGCCGCGTCTTGGTTTCCGGCATCGCCAAGGCTCGCCCCACCGCCAAGGCCATCGATGTGCTGCTCAAGCCCCGTTTGGCGTTTTTCACCCAGCCGCCAATGGTCAATATCGTGGCGCTGATGGTGATTGGCGCGGCCCTGGTCACCTTCCCCTTGGGCTTCATCCCCGGTCTGCCCATCCTGCCCGGCTTGGCCGTTGTCCTGTTCGGCCTGGGCATGAGCGCGCGCGATGGGCTGGTGTTGATCCTGGCCTCCAGCCTCGTCGGGCTGGCGGTGTGGGGGCTGGCCATGGTGCCGCTGCCCTCGATCAGCTGGCTGCCGGCTTGGCCCTTTTGAGCGAGGCCGGGCGGCTTCAGCCGGCCGCGGCTTTGCGGGCCAGGATAAAGATGCGCGATTGGGGATAAAGCGTCACGCCATCGGCCTGCGGCGGATAGGCCAGACGCACACGCCGATCGAAATCGTGCATGAATTCGGCCTGATCCTCTGGCGTCAACAGCGATAAAACCGGGCGCAAGGCCGTGCCGGAAAGCCAGCCCGTCACGCCATCGGTTTGCAAGGCGTGCTGATAGGTGGTTTCCCAGATATCGATGCCGACAGCGCCCTGCGCGTGAAGGGCGTCATAATAGGCTCCGGCCGCCAGGACATTATTGATGCGGAACATGCTGGCGGCGGCCTGTTCCCAGCCGCGCTCCAGGCAGATATCCCGCGCCAAAGCATGGGCGCGGCTCTTGAGATTGGAGGGCATTTGCAGCGCCAAGGTGCCGCCGGGGGCCAATTGACCCCAAAAGCGCGCGATCAAGGCCTCATGCCCGCTCAGCCATTGCAGCGCTGCGTTCGAAAAGATCAAAGCCGCTGGCTGCGCTGGGGAGAAATGCTCGATCTCGCCCAGTTCGAAGCGCACCGGCCCGCTTTGGGCGCGCGCCGCTTCCAGCATGGGGGCGGAGCGATCAAGGCCCAGCACATCGCGGCCGGGCCACACCTGGGCCAGGCGCAAGGCGTGTTCGCCCGTGCCGCAGCCGAGATCGAAAAGCGGGCCGGCCACCAGCTCGCCGATGCGATCCATCAGCTCAAAACCGGGGCGCAGGCGCTCTTGGCGATAGCGCAAATAGGCATCGGGATCCCAGCGGATTTCACTCATGACCCATCTATCGCCCGGCGCGGGCGCGCGGTAAAGGCGGGCCTAGAGGTTTTGCCGATGGGTTTTTCGCCCGAGGAAGTTGAGCGCTACGCGCGCCATCTGGTGCTGCGGGAAATCGGCGGCCCGGGCCAGCAGCGCCTGGCGCGCGCGCGGGTGGCGCTGGTGGGCCTGGGCGGGCTAAGCGGGCCAGCGGCCCTCTATCTGGCGGCGGCCGGGATCGGCCATTTGCGGCTGATCGATGCAGATCATGTCAGCCTCGCCAATCTGCAGCGGCAAATTCTGTTCCACACGGGGGATGTGGGGCGGGCCAAGACCTTGGCCGGTGCCGAGGCGCTGGCCCGGCTCAATCCGCATGTGGCGATGGATTTGCGCCCCGAGCGCTTCGCCCCCGAAAATAGCGAAGCCTTGCTGGCCGGCATGGATGTGGTGCTGGATGGCACCGATTCCTTTGCCAGCCGGTTTGCGATCAACGCGGCGTGCCACAGATTGGGTTTGCCTTTGGTTTCGGGGGCCGTCGGCCGCTGGGATGGGCAGGTCGGCGTGTTCGCTTCGGGCCTGCGCGCCGGCGCGCCTTGCTATGCCTGCTGGGTGCCGCCGGGGATCGAAGAGGCGCAGGCCTGCGCCGCGCTTGGCGTGATGGGCCCGCTCACCGGCCTGATCGGGGCGGCCATGGCGCTGGAAGCCATCAAGCTGATCGCCCAGGCCGGCACGCCCTTGATCGGGCGCATCCTGCTGTATGATGGCCTGGATGGCAGCGCCCGCATCGTGCGCCTTGTGCCCGATCCCGAATGCAGCGTCTGCGGGCTGGCGAAAGCCCAACCGCCGCGATAAGCATGTCCTGGGGGAGGGGGCAGGGAGAGGGATATGCTGCGCGCCATTTTCATATTTTTGCTGTTTTTGCTGGGCATTGCGGGTGTTGGCCTTGGGGCCGGCTGGGCGTTGCTGCACCGCGCCGATATTCCCTACGCCCAGCTTGAGGCCAAATATGGCGCGACCGATTCCCAATATGTGGATTTGGGCCAAGGCGTGCGCATGCATTATCGGGTTTCGGGGCCGCGGGCCGCGCCGGTTTTGCTGCTGGTGCATGGCTTTTCGGCCTCGACACATACATGGGATGCCTGGGCCGATTTGCTGGATCGATCCTATCGCGTGGTGCGCGTGGATCTGCCCGGGCATGGGTTGACGCGCGCGCCGGCCAGCTATCATGGCGGCGTGAACGCCTATCGCGATACGCTCCAGGCCTTTGTCGAGAGCCAAAAGCTGGGGGCTTTCGTGCTGGTTGGTAGCTCGATGGGCGGCAATGTGGCCTGGCGCTATGCCTTGGCCCATCCCGAAAACATCGCCGGCCTTGTCCTCGTTGATGCGGCCGGCTGGCCCGATCTGCGCGCTGGCACCAATAATCTGTCGGTATTCCAGCTGCTGCGTAACCCCGTTTTGGGCCCCATATTGCGCGATCTGGATTCGCGGGCACTGACGCGCCAGGGCCTGCGCGCTGCCTTCGCCGATCCGTCGCTGGCCAGCGAGGAGATGGTGCAGCGCTATACCGAGCTTTCGCGCGCCCCGGGCCATCGCCAGCAATTGATCGATAATTCCCTGGGCTATCGCAATGGCGATTACGCTACTTCTGAAAAGCTGGCGGGCATTGCCGCGCCCACCTTGATCCTGCACGGGGATCGCGATCTGCTCGTGCCGCTGGCCGCGGCGCAGTTGTTTCACGGGGCGATCGCCGGCTCGCGCTTAGTGATCTATTCGGGCATTGGCCATTTGCCGCAGGAAGAGGCCCCTTCGCGCTCGGCGCAGGATGTCTCCGAATTCGCGGCCGGCGTGTTCGCGCGCCCCCCCGTGCCGGCCTTGGCCTTGGC
>CAZAGL010000199.1:3459-4804 GCA_964484435.1 uncultured Caulobacteraceae bacterium | reverse complement strand
CACATGCGGGCTGAATTTACGGGTATCGGCAGCCAGGCCGACGCGGCGGGCTATGCGCTCGATATCCGCCGCGAGCTTGCGCAAGGCCGGGCTCTCGCCCACGCCCAGCCAGAGGGTGTGGGGATCATCGCGCCCGAACGCGCCCGCACCCTGCAATTGGATGGAAAAAGGCGCCCAAGCGCCCAGGCCTTCTTCCAAGGCTTCATCGAGATCGCGGGCGATATCCTCACGCACTTCCCCGAAAAAGCGCAGCGTCACATGCAGATTTTCACGCGGATGCCATTGTGCCCCGCGCACACCGGTCTGCAGCGGCAGAATTTGTGCCGCGATTGCGTCCGGCAGATCCAAGGCGGCAAATAAGCGTACGGCCATGGCGCGCGCTCAGGGGCAGGGATTGCGATAGCGCGCGTGCAGCGTGTTCACCGCCTCTTCCATCTCTTTGGTCCAATCTCCCTCGAAAGCGGCCAGATCGCTCTCCAGCTGTGCGAGGCTGGTGGCCCCGATAATGGTGGAGGTGACAAACGGGCGCGAGGCGCAAAAGCGCAGCGCCAAATGCTCCGGCACGAGGCCAAAGCCGGCCGCGCAATCGACATAGGCATGGATCGCCTCTTGCCCGCCCGGCCCCTCATAGCGGCCAAGGCGCTGGAACAACGCCTTGCGCGAACTCGCGGGCAGGGCCCCGTCGCGATATTTTCCGGTCAAATAGCCTTGCGCCAAGGGCGAATACGCCAGTAGGCCAACATCTTCGCGCAGGCTGATTTCGGCAAGGCCCTGCTCAAAGCTGCGATTGACGAGATTATAGGCGTTTTGGATCGAGGCGATGCGCGGGCCGCCTTGGGCATGCGTCGCCGCCAGAAAGCGCATGACGCCCCAGGGGCTCTCGTTGGAAACGCCGATATGACGGATGGACCCCTTCTCCACATGGCGGGCCAGCGCGCCGAGAATGTCCTCGAAGGCGATCCAATCGGCATCGTAATCGGTATAGGCCTGGAAGCCAAACGCCGCATAGCCGCGATCGGGCCAATGCAATTGATAGAGATCGATATGATCGGTTTGCAGCCGGCGCAGGCTGTTTTCTACGGCGTAATCGATCTGCTTGGCGCTATGGCGTGTCCAGCCCTTATCGAGCTTGGCCTCATCGCCGCCGCGATGCCAGGCCATGGGGCTGCGCCCGCATATTTTGGTGGCCAAGATTACATCCTGGCGCTTGCCGCTGGCCTTGAGCCAATTGCCCAGGATGGTTTCTGTTGCGCCCTGGGTTTCGGCCTTGGGCGGGATGGAATAGAGCTCGGCCGTATCGATGAAGTTCACGCCCTTTTCGAAGGCGTGGTCCAGCTGTTCATTC
>CAZAGL010000199.1:0-3449 GCA_964484435.1 uncultured Caulobacteraceae bacterium | reverse complement strand
CAATTGGGCGAAGGCCTCGGCTTCGGTGTTTTGCTGGCCCCATGTCATGGTGCCGAGGCAACAGGCCGAAACCTCCAGGCCCGTGCGGCCAAGCTTGTGATATTTCATGTTTTCCCCTCGGGCCCGCAGGCTATCGGCTCAGGCTTTATCCAGGCGTGCCACCAGGCCTTGATTCCGCTGGCTGCCCGCGCGAGGTAAGGCGTGAACGTGGAGAACGCAATGGCAGATGAATGGAACATGCCCGCGGGGCAATTGCTGGCCGGCAAAAACGGCTTGATCATGGGCGTGGCCAATGACAAATCCATCGCCTGGGGCATCGCCAAGCAATGCGCCCTGCAGGGCGCGCAATTGGCCTTCACCTATCAGGGTGAGGCACTCGAAAAGCGCGTGCGCCCGCTGGCCGAAAGTGTGGGCGCGCAGCATGTTCTGCCCTGCGACGTGACACGGGACGACGATCTCGACGCGGTATTCGCATCATTGGGTCAGGCCTGGGGCAAGCTGGATTTCCTGGTCCATGCCATCGCCTTTTCCGACAAGAATGAGCTCAAAGGCTCCTTCGTAGAAAACACCAGCCGCGCGAATTTCCTCTCCACCATGGATATCAGCTGCTTTTCTTTGGTGACGGCCGCCAAGCGGGCCGCGCCCCTGATGAACGGCGGCGGCTCGATCCTCACCATGTCCTATCTGGGCGGGGAGCGCGTCTTGCCCAGCTACAACGTGATGGGCGTGGCCAAGGCCGCTTTGGAGGCGGCCATGCGCTATGTGGCACGCGATCTGGGCCCGCGCGGCATCCGCGTCAATGCCATATCGGCCGGCCCCATGCGCACGCTGGCCATGGCTGGCATATCGGGCGGGCGCAGCCTGCTGACCACCGGGCGCGAATGGAGCCTGCTGAAGGAAGACACCAGCATGGAGGGCGTAGCCGGGGCGGCCCTGTGGCTGCTTTCCGATCTCGGGCGCTCCACCACCGGGGAGGTCGTGCATGTGGATGCCGGCTTCCACGCGGTGGCCTTGCCCGATGGCGCGGATTAGGCGTGCGATGGCGCGCCCGCGCCGCCCAATCGGCAAGGCCGCACGCAATGAGCGGAGAAAGGCGCTGGCCGCGACGCTCAACGCCTTGAGCGTCGCACCTATCATCACGGCTGTGATCCAGCCCGTCGCCGCGCACGGGCGCATCGAACCCAATGTAATCGGATTGGCCTCAATATTTTTTGTGGCGGCTCAACTCGGTTTGCACTATATCTTGGGACGATTAGAGGATTGAGAGATGGATCCGGTTTTGTTCGCGGTTTTGCTCTGTGGCGGCGCAGCATTGATTTTGGTGATTGGCGGCTGGATCGTCAGCAAGCTCGGCTGGTAGGCCCCCGCCTTGTCAACGCACGGGCAGTCACCGCTTTTTACCAGAAAAGCGACTCAAGCGCCCGCTTTACCCACATTCTTCAGCGCTTCGCGCACCGATAGTGGCGAGAGGCTGGCACGGTTCTGCTCCACGAAGCTGCGCACGGCCGCCGGATTGACCCAGGCATAATCGCGCAGCGCCCAGCCGATGGCTTTGTGGATGAAGAACTCAGGATGCGCCCCATGCGTGCGGCATAGCTGGAACAGGATGGCGCTGTCCGTCTCATGCCCCCAGCCATTCTGATGCAGGATGGCCAGGCGGTTCATCCAAAATGACGCATGCGCACTCCAGCGCCACACCACATCACGCAAATGCACATTGCGCCGCAAAATCGTGCTGGCAATCGCTGCGAAGCCATCAACGCTGTCCCACCAGCTGTTTTCCAGCACCAAATCTTCGATCAGTGCGATCGTGGCGGAGGGGTCCATTTTCTTGGCCATCGCATCGAGCAGATCGAGGGCCACGTAATGATATTCGCGCTCCTTGCGCAGCCAGAGCCGCCGAACGATCGCGGGCACATCTTCACCATCCGGCTTGGCCAATGGCTTGATGGCCGCGCGGCGCGCGGGTGCCGGGATGCCAAGAAAGGTGAAATGATCCTGCATGTACGCGGCCATCGATGCTGCGCGTTCTGCCTCCGCGAGCGGGGTCAGCGCCGCTATGGCCGCGTTGACATAATTCTGCGCCGTATCCATCGGGCTATCATCCACCAAGCCGCATCGCCGTAACCCCTGGTACGCGCCGCCCGCCTCACCTTTCCCGAACACGAGCACAATAAGGTTTTAGCAGCCTTCTATGGCTTGGCTGGCGCGGGCAAGGGATTGGCGGCCAGATAGGCGATGATGTCGGCCCGATCCTTGGGAACGACCGTGCGCAGGGCCATGGCCGTGCCCGGGGCCATGCGCGTGGGGTTTTCCAGCCAGCGATCGAGATTGGCCGGTGTCCAGACTACGTTCAGTTTCTTCAGGGCCGCCGTATACTTGAAATCGGCGATCGAAGCAGATTTGCGCCCCACCACGCCGCGATGCTTGGGGCCGATCCGATTGGCATCGAGCCCATGGCAGGCCCCGCAGCGCGCCGTGTACAGCTTTTCGCCGCGCACGGCATCGCCGGGCTGGGTAACAACAACAGCGCCAGCGGCCGGCTTGGCCTTGGCGGCAGGTGCCTGCGCCGCGGCGAAAGACGGCAAGAATGCCGCCCCCGCCACAACGCAGATCACGGCCGCGCGGATCGGAAGATTGCGCTTGGCCATGCTTTCCTCACGCGCCAAAGATGAAGCCGGCCTTGGGGATCGGCTCGCCCAGGGCACCGGCCAGCACCGCGACGTGATAGGCTTCATCACCCGCCAGGCGCGCCGCCAGAAGATGGAAATCGGCCAGCGCCGGGATAAGCCCGAGATAGGCGTTGGTTGCGCCGGTTTCCAGGCGCAAGGCCAGGCGCAGCACGTCTTCCTGGTTTTTCAGCGAGCCGGCATTGAGCGAGGCGGCATATTCGCCAAGGGGCTTTTCTTCCACAGCCGTGCCACCCAAAGTGCGCACCGCGCCGATCAGGGCATCGCGGTGTTCCTTGTGATGGCTTTGGAAGGTGACACCAACCTGCAGCACGCCGGGGGTGAGCAGGCCGCTGCCGGCCGCCAATTGATAGGCCCCGATGCCTTCATGCTCCAACGCGATGGCGGCGTTGAGGATGGCGATATCTTGTGCCGGATCCGCCTTCTTGGCTTTTTTGGCGAAGGCCGTTCCCGTCAACGCCCCCCCGGTGATGAGGCCCAAGGCCGTCAAGGACAGCGTTTTGCCAGCCCCAGCCAACAGGCCGCGGCGCGATGCCCCGGTATTGGTAATTTCGTTGATACTCATATTCTCTCCTCCTCTTAGGATAACGCCAAAGCGTGCAGGACGCGTTGGGTCATTCGCGCGCAGTTTTCACCCGCGAATTGCAGGGCACCGGCCAAGGCCGCGCCAAATTTGGTTTGTAATTCCGTGCGCAGCAGGCGGCGCGCGCGAAAAGCCCGTGTCTTCACGGTGGCAATGGGAATTTGCAGAATATCGGC
>CAZAGL010000198.1:3749-4809 GCA_964484435.1 uncultured Caulobacteraceae bacterium | reverse complement strand
CACTTGGCGTCAAGAGGGTTAACGGGCTCGCGCGCCCTCAAAGGCCTGTTGCGGGCCCCGGCAAGGGCCGCTAGGCTGAGGGTTTGGACAGAGCCGCTTGAGACGGCACGGGGATGAAACCGATGGCAAGCATGGATCCGGCCGAGCGGCCGAAATTGTCGCTGCTCACGCGGCTGATACAGCGCAAAAGCGTGGAACAGGTCCAGGCGGAATATGGCCTCGGGGAATTGAAGCGCACGCTCGGCCCCATCAATCTGATCCTGCTGGGCATCGGCTGCATCATCGGGGCCGGGATTTTCGTGCGCACAGGCAATGCGGCGGCGCTTCATGCCGGGCCTGCAGTGCTGCTGTCTTTCGTCATCGCCGGCCTCGTATGTGCCTTTGCCGGCTTGTGTTACGCGGAGCTGGCCTCCGCCTTGCCGGTTTCCGGCTCGGCCTATACCTATTCCTACGCAACCTTGGGAGAGTTCGCGGCCTGGATCATGGGCGCGCTGCTGCTGCTGGAATATGGGCTGGCCGCTTCGGTGGTTGCGGTGGGCTGGTCGGGCTATGTGGTCAGCCTGCTCAAGGATTTCGGCCTCGTCATCGACCCGACCTTAACCGCCCCGCTCGGCCATGTGATCGAGATTACCGATGCCAGCGGCGCGGTGACGGGCTCTGTCACCGCCTTGATGAATTTGCCCGCCGCGCTGGTCGTGATGGCCTTGACCCTGCTGTTGACGGTGGGGGTCTCGGAATCGGCCAATTTCAACAACATCATCGTGGCCATCAAAACCACCACGATCCTGGCCGTGATCGGGGTGGGCGGCTATTATGTGCTGACGCATCTCGATACGGCTTTGCCCAATTGGGCCCCCTTCATTCCGCCGAATGAAGGCCCTGGCAAGTTTGGCTTTGAAGGGGTGGCGCGCGCCGCCTCGATCGTGTTCTTCGCCTATATCGGCTTTGAAGCGGTTTCCACCGCCGGCCAGGAAGCCAAAAACCCCAAGCGGGACATGCCCATCGGCATTATCGGCTCCCTGGTGGTCTGCACGGTTTTGTACATGCTGGTGGCCACGGT
>CAZAGL010000198.1:0-3739 GCA_964484435.1 uncultured Caulobacteraceae bacterium | reverse complement strand
GTCAATTACAAGGATCTCAACGTGCCCGATCCAGTGGCCGTGGCCGTCAACGCCCTCGGCCCGCAATGGGGCACCTTCGCCAAGCTGGTGAAAATGGGGGCGATTACGGGGCTGACATCGGTGATCCTGGTGCTGATGTATGGCCAGACCCGGATTTTCTACACCATGGCCCGCGATGGCCTGCTGCCCGGCCTGTTCGCCAGCGTCCACAAGACCTTCAAAACCCCTTGGATCAACACACTTCTTGTTGGGATTTTGGTGGCTGGGGCCGCGGCCATTTTCGATATCAACACGCTGGGGGATCTAACTTCGGTGGGCACGCTGGCCGCTTTCGCCGTGGTCTGCCTCACGGTGATTTTCCTGCGCCAGACGCGCCCGGATTTGCCCCGCGGCTTTACCGTGCCGCTTTATCCCGTTTTGCCGATCTTGGGGATTCTTTCCTGCGCTTGGCTGATCACCACGATTGAGCTGCGGCTGCTGATCTTTTTTGCCTGGTTCATCCTGGGATCGATCGTCGTCTATTTTCTATATGGGCTGCACAAATCCAAGCTGGCCCGCGGCCCAGGCTAGCCGGGCTCTGGCCAAGCCGTCTCAGGGCCCCATTGCGGCTATGGCTCCCCGATGCGCGGGGGGCCGCCATCCCAGGCGCGGGTGGGACCGAAGGCTTTGTCCAGGATGCGGGTGCTATCTCTGGCCAGCTCAATCGCCTCGGTAATATTGCGCAACACGTTCATGTTGTTGGCCACCACCTGCTGCGCCTCGGGCCGCTCATCCAGCGCGATCTTCGAGCAGCGCTTGAGGATGTCGGCGCGGATCACGGTGAGGATATCTTCCAGGCGATAGCCGGTAGGGTTTTCATCCGAAATCAAGAAGCGGGTCATGGGCAACTCCAGTCTTGACCAAGCTTTGCTGCCTTCCCCTCAATTTCCTGTTAAGAAGCAAGCACGCACAGGCAATTGACCGCAAACGAAGAGGAAGATCATGGCCGCAAAATCGATCGGCGTGGAAGCGGCCCTTGCGCTTTTGCCCAGCTGGCAGCGCGGGGAAGGCCGCGATTGCATCACCAAGACCTTTGTTTTCAAGGATTTCAACGCCGCCTTCGGCTTCATGACGCGCGTGGCCATCGAGGCCGAAAAGCGCGATCACCACCCCGAATGGTTCAATGTCTACAAGACCGTGCGGGTGACACTCACCACCCATGACTCCAATGGAATTACCCAATCGGATGTCGATCTGGCCGCCTTCATGGATTCTATCGCAGGATAAGCGCGCGCAGGCCGTAGGCGATCGTGGCCATTGTCAACAAAGAGGCGGTCCACAAAAACGCGAACCAGAGCAAAGCGCGCCCCAGCGGGCGAGGCGGCGCGCCGGGCTCGGGCGGGCCCTGCGGCTCAATGAGAGGCGGCATCGGCAGGCACCTTGGCGCGGAATACCCAATACACAAAGCACGTATACCCAAGAATGACCGGCAAGGTGATCAACGCCCCGATCAGCATCAACAGCAAGGCATTATCGGCCGCGGCCGCCTGATGGATATCGAGGCCGAATGGTATGACATTGGGCCACACGCTGATGGCCAGCCCGGCAAAGCCGAGGGCAAACAGCGCCACGGTAAACTGGTAGGCGCGGCGGTGCGGCGCATGCCGGACGCGCAAAGCCGCCATCGCGATGCAGCTTAGCGCCAGGCCGGGCAGCCAAGCCAGGCTCAAAAACCGCCCCCAATCATAAACGCCCCGGCTGATCGAAATCCCCCATCGCTGCGTGACCTGCGGATCGACCGTCAAGGTCGCGGCGCTGACCAAAAACAGCGCGATCCCCGTGGCGATAGCCAAGCGCTGCGTCCAGCTTTGCGCCCGCTCATGCAGCGGGCCCGTGGTTTTGAACACCAGCCAGCCCGCCCCCAGCAAGGCATAGCCGATGGCCAGCCCAATGCCCACCGCCAAGGAAAACGGCGTCAGCCAATCCAAGCCCCCGCCAATAAAGGCGTGGCGCACCGGATCGGTTTTGATGCCCTGGATGAAGCCGCCGAGGATGATGCCCTGCGCCAAGGCCGCGCCCAGCGAGCCGCAAAAGAACGCCCCGGTCCAAAAGCGCTTGCCCCGTGAAACCCCGTGATGGCGAAACTCAAAGGCGACACCACGAAAGATCAAGGCGATCAGCATAAGGCTGACGGGCAAATACAAGGCCGGCATCAAAGCCGAATAGGCCAAGGGAAAAACGGCAAGCAGCCCACCCCCGCCGAGGATCAGCCAGGTTTCGTTGCCGTCCCAGACCGGCGCGATCGAGGCCACCATCTGATCGCGCTCACGCGCATCGGCCGCGAAGGGAAACAAGATGCCCACGCCCAGATCAAAGCCATCCAACACCACGTATAAGAATACGGCCACGGCGATGAGGCCAGCCCAAATGACGGGCAAGTCCAGATTGGCGATCTGCATGCGCGCCTCCTGTTGGCAGCGAAACGGCTAAGCGGAGCTGCCCAATCGGGCCGGCCCGGCTGAATAGGGGCTGATTTGGGCTGGCTGCTGTTGCGCCTCCGGCACCTCGGCCCCCTGGCGGACGAGGCGCAGGATATAGAGCGCACCCGCGCAGAACACGATGGAATAGACCGCCAAAAAGACGAGCAGCGAGATCGCCACCTGCCCGGCGCTGACCGGCGAAAGCGCATCTGCGGTGCGCAGCACGCCGTGCACCAACCAAGGCTGGCGACCCACTTCCGTCGTCACCCAACCGGCCAGGACCGCGACAAAACCCGCCGGGCTGGCCAAGATCGCCGCCCGCAAGAACCAGCGGCTGGCATCGAGCCGGCCCCGCGCCCACAGCCAAGCCCCCCAAAGCCCGATGCCCAACATCACCATGCCCATGCCCACCATGATCCGGAAGGCCCAATAGACGACGGCCACGGGCGGGCGATCCTTCAAAGCGAAGGCCTTCAAGCCGTGCAGCTTGGCCCCCCTCTCGAACAGCCAGCCAGAGGTGTTGGGAATTTCGAGCTCATAGCGATTCTTCTCAGCCTGACCATCGGGCAAAGCCATCAGGCTGGTGCCGCGATTGGGGGCCTCAGCCTCCCACCAGCCCTCCATGGCCGCCAGCTTGGCCGGCTGATAACGCTGCGTGACAAGGCCGCTTTGATGGCCTGCCAGGATTTGCAGGGGGGCCAAGATGGCCAGCAAGAGCACGGCCATGCGCAGCGCCATGCGGCTTTCGGGCCCGCTTTGCCCGCTTAGCAGCCGCCAGGCGCTGGCCCCGGCCACCGCCATGCCGGTGGTCAAATAGGCCGCCAGCAGCATATGCACCAGGCGCGAAGGGAAAGAGGGATTGAAGATCACCGCGAGGTAATTATCGGCCACGAGGCGGCCATCCTGCCCCAAGGAAAAGCCGGCCGGCGTCTGCATCCAGCTGTTGGCCGAAAGGATCCAAAAGGCCGAAAGGGCGGTGCCAACAGCCACCGAGCAGGTTGCGAAAAAATGCAGCCGCTTGCCCACCCGCTTCCAGCCATACAGCATGATGCCAAGAAATGAGGCCTCCAAAAAGAAGGCCTTCAACACTTCAAAGGCCAATAACGGCCCGATGACATTGCCGCCAGCGGCAATAAACCCACTCCAGTTCGTGCCGAACTGATAGCTCATGACCACGCCGGAAACCACGCCCATGCCGAAGGCCAGTGCGAACACTTTCAGCCAGAACAGATAGAGATTTTTGAACACGTCCCGCTTGGTCAGCAGCCATAAGCCCTCCA